>CAJWZY010000001.1 GCA_913050545.1 uncultured bacterium
CCCGGCCGCAGATCGGCCTACGGACACCCCGGCCGGGATGGCGCTCTGGGAGATTGAGGTGGTCATTCCTGCGCAGCCTCCCGGCCTGGTCACTTTCGGCCTGCGGGTCATCGATGAGCGCCAGGGACTCAATGTCCTCTTTGATGAGGACAACGCTCCCCGTGACAATCCCGCCATTGCGCCCGTGGTTTCATTCAGCTACCTCTCCGGTGGAGCTCCCCCCGGAGATTCGGTGGGGGTGAACGAGATCCTGCCTGACAATGAAACCGTGGAGCTTCCGGGCTTTGCCGGCTTTTTTTCCGACAGGTCGCCGGATTACATAGAAATTCATTTCCCGCAGGACTCCGAGGCTGATTTCTACGACCTGTCGGGACATTATCTCGCCGTGGAGCCCGGTCCGGGCACCCCGATTGGAAGGCCGCGAGGCTTCGCGCTTCCGGATGGAATCGCGCCGGTCCCGCGGGGAGGATTCCGCCTGCTCGCTCTCGGACAGGTTCCCCAGGGCGTACCGGTTGCCGAGCTCATCGGTTTTGATCTTCCCGACCCCTGTTCCGGCACACTCTACCTGGTAGGGCCGGATGACCTCGGCAATTGCGTTGTAGACAGGATCTCCTGGGACTGCAGCACGGACATCGGTGGGGAGGTCACCAACGACCGGGCCTATGGAAAATTTTGTGGCGTTGTCGGTTCAGATTCGCGGATCAACCCATCACCCGGGGAGCCGAATGAGCTCGAGTCCCTGTTCTTTGGGGCTTTTCATACCGATGCCAACAACGCCAGCGATGATCCGAATTCGTGCGTTGAAGGTGTCCTCGCGGTCCTGACGTCTGTTTTCTTTCTGGACGAAGCTATAGTTGGTTCGCAGGCAGCGTTGGGAGAAGATGCGATCACTGAAATCACCTTTGATGTCGAGGGAGCCACGAAGCTGGGATCTCCCATTATCGCGAACCTGGGGTCCAATGACGCGCCTGATGGATATGTCGCGATCAGCGTTGCCCAGTCCCTCTTGCTCAATGTCCCTGGAATCTCGAGGGTCGATTACTCGGTCTCCATCGTGGATGCCTGCGGCAACACAATTTCTTCATGCGACCCGGGACAAAGGTGCTTCAGCCTGGGCATTGGCTCCGAAGGGTTGCCGGGAGTGGTCATCAACGAGGCCAACAGGAAATCCGTCCTGCCTGGGAGCGGGGGCGTGGCTCGTCCCTGGCTTGAACTCTATAATGGATCCGCCGAAAGCATCGACCTTGGCGGCATGTTTCTCTCGGCGCAGGCGAGGGCTCCCCGTGACGTCCCGCTCCCGCAGGGAACGATACTTGCCGCGGGCGAAGCACTGGTTGTATTGACCGATGGAGGGCCCGCCCTGCAGGGAGTCGGGGTTCCCTCCCACCTGGTTGTCGAGCTGGATTGGATTACCCGGAAGGTGTTCTGTTTCAACCCGAATGAGCCCTGTGATCAACCAGGTTCAGCCAACCTGATTCGCAGCGTCTGCGGTATTGACCCCGATTCTCCCGAAGACACACCGGACCCGGTCCGGATCTATCTCACCGACCACATAGATCGTGGCTCCTGCCTGGTGGATGTATTCGGTTTCGAGTTCCCGAATCCGGATTGCTCGGATGGAACCAGCATGGGGCGCTTTCCGGACGGAGCAGAGGAGATTGTTGAGCTGGCGGAGCCTTCCCCGGGGGTGGGAGCAGCGCCGGTTACCTTTATCAGGGGAGATGCCGATGGAGACGGGGTTGTGGACAGTAAAGACGTGCAGCTGATCCTCGAGCTCGCCACCGGACAGGGAGTCCCACCCCCCTGCATGGACCGCTTCGACGTCGATGACAACGGCCAGGTGAACACCACCGATGGAATCTACCTTTTGACTTTCTTCAACTCCAATGGCCCTCCTCCCCCTCCTCCCTTCCCGGAAGAAGGAGAGGATCCCACTCCTGACCTCTTGAGCTGTACAAGGTGAGTGGTAGAGGAGAGGACAGGACAACTCGTATTTCCGGAACATGGGGCCGACTTTATCGCTTTTTTCAGCCTGAAATTCTCTAACTGGCGTGGAACTGCCATGTTGCAGGCATTCTGATGCCGATACTTATCCTATGAGCGAATTACCACACAGAATTTTTATCCCCGGGCGATGCGGCTTCCTCATGGTCGCATCCTTCCTGGCCGTTCTTTTCATTTTCCCCGCTCCTGCCTGGTCGCAGGCTCCCGCAAAGGGTGCAGATCTCGAGAAGAGGCTCGAAGACCTGGGCGAGGAGGTCGAGAAGCTCAAGGGCAAGCTCAAGAAGCTGAAGGATGACAAGTCAGCCGAGACCCTGCTGACCCTCGGAGGCGTCGGGATGATGCTGGGGGGTAAGATCGAGTTCAATTTTCTCGCTCCCGAGGAAGATAATTCGCTGCAGGGTTTAGGGGCTGGTTTCACCACCGGGCAGGTTGACCCGCATCTCGAGCTGCAACGCCTCAGGCTATCACCCTCGTTTGAGCTCAACCGCTGGATCCAGGTCCAGTCGCAGATTGACTTCGAGGCGATGGCGGGTGACACAGTCCTCAAGGAGCTCGTTGTACGCCATGATGTACAGCCGTGGTGGTGGCTTCGGTCGCGTTTCCAGCTTGGCCTTGACGACAGGTTTATTCGACCGGCCCGCAGGACCAAGACCTATCCGCTCATCGGCAATGCCTTCTGGCGTGATGAGTCTCTTGCGACGGTCTGGCAATTGACCTTCGGTCATAAGAAAGGTGCTGCTGCCGGGATCGATCGCTTTACCAGGGACCTCGATAGCAGCGGTGCAGGAGGCGGTGGGGCCTTTACCGAGGGCTTCGAAGAGGATCTCGACAGAGATGACTCTCCGGGTGGAGCAGCCCTGAGGGGCCCCTTCGATTTTTCCAACAACTGGGGGGCCTTCAACCTGTTCCTCTCCCTCGGCCAGGGCTACCAGCTGGGTAATAAGGAGGTCGGCTTCGGCCAGGCGCGCTTTAATGACATCGTGCAGGATGACCGGGAGCTGGAGGACGATCTTGCGTTTGCAGAGCTGGGGATCGGCGTGGGCTGGCGTCGCAGCTTTGAGAGATTAGGAGAGTTCGGTATTTCAGGTTTTTATTTCAACGACAATCTTCGCCAGGGCTCGCTCGATTTTCTCCAGGGAGACCTGATGACCAACAGGGCTCCTGACAATTCCGTTGAATCAGGTTACGGCGATTCAATCGATGACAATTCGAGCCGTTGCGGCATCAGCCTGGATTACTTTCTGCCGGCCTCTACCATCTTCCCGCGCTGGAGGAAGAACGTGCGCAAGCAGGATGGTCTGCGGCTGGGCTTTCAGTACATGAATGCCGAAGACGGGAAGATGAGCCGGGATGGCTGGTATACCCAGACCTCCTATCGATTTTCCTTCGGAAAGCTGCTGGCCGACCGCTACTTCCGCAGCATCGAGCCGCTGTTGCGCTATGGCGCACTTGATGTAGATGCTCCCGGTTCCGCTGGCCAGCCTTTCAAATCACCCAGCCTGCCCGGCACCTGGGATCGACAGGCGCTGACGGTGGGGGCCCTGCTGGAGGTCACCGGCGACATCTTCATGAAAATGGAATATTCCATGCACTCTGAAGATGGCGGCGGGGTCGATGTCGACAACGACGAGCTGCTCATCCAGTTGCTGTTGACCTTCTAATGGTCCGGCCCCGGGCTTGAGGAGAGTCGTTCAGCCTCCGCACTTTCCTGCTGCTTGACAACCAGGGAACTCCCCCCTAATATCGAAATAGGCCTAATGCTTTTCTTCTTAAAGCTTTACGAGCCTATGGCGCAGTTGGATTTGTGTAACCGGCCGGGCAACCTGCCGGTTTTCGGGGGACTTGTTTCAGCGGAGGTGGGTTCTTTCGTGCTTCAGGGCAGGAGCGATAACGGCCGGATCTCCGGCGAAGAGACTTACAGCCGCAGCCCGAATTACATTCGGCGCTCTGAGACCAAGTATGAGCTCAGCCGGGCGGAATTGTCCGTTATAGAAGGTGAGTTTTCCCGCCGTCTTCCTGTTTTCGAATTCAATCCCGGCCAGCCGTTTACACACATTACGACGGTGTATTTTGACACCCCCGGGCTGGAGCTCTATGAGCGGGCTTGTCGGCGCTACGATGACAACCTGAAGGTCAGGGTTAAGGAATATTACTACCTCGATCCCGACGGCAGGGAGCTTGTCTACCCCTATTGCTTTATCGAGCTGAAGCAGCGTCGCGATGGCATGGTCTCCAAGCAGCGCCTGCGAGTTGCCAAGGAATGCCTGGCGGATTTCATTCGTGGTGAGGATCTTCGCGACAGGCTCCGGCCGCAACCTGCTCCAGGTACCAGGGATGAAGGGGTGGTCCAGGATGATTTTGACAGGGCCTATGACGTCCTGCGGGAGAGGCTCGCGATGACGCCCCTGAGGCCCGTGTCGGCGATCAATTACCGCCGCAGGGTTTACCAGAGGGATGAAAAAACCCTGCGGGTAACCTTCGATGACCGGATAACGGTTTATGAGCCGCCGCTGAATCTCTATTGTGAAAAGGCCGCCCTGGTGGCCTCCAGGCTGGGCAGGCCCGTGGGACGGACAGCAAAACTGATTGCTGAAATTAAGTGTAGAAATTTGTCAGCAGGTTCCTTCCCGCGCTGGCTTGAAGTTATACTATGCACTCTTGATGCCAGGTCGCTGTCAAAGTTTACGACGAGCGTTAACTTCATATTGAACAAAGACCAGGAATCAACCCGGGTGCCGGGACCGGACGGTGTCGCCACCAGGGTTGATGGTCCAATGGAAAATTGAGCTATGTCTGATTCTGTTTCAGGAAGTCCCGACCAGGACTCTGCGGGGGCCATGGAGCCCGTCTTTATTGACTTTGAGGGTATCGACGGTAGCGGAAAGACCACTCTTTCCAACCGCATCGCTCAATATCTCATCGATTGCGGAATTCCCGTACATCACGCCAGGGACCAGGGCGTGTTTCGTTCGGAAATATCCAAGGCCATTCGTGACCTGACCAGGGACCCTCGCTTCCTGCGCATGTCGGATGTTACCGAGTTCCTGCTCTATGTTGCCAGGGACACGCAGATGATCGACGAGTATATTCGTCCCAAGCTGCTCCCCGGCAACCTCGTCTTCTGCGACCGCTATCTCTACAGCGCGATCACCCATTCCCATCACGCCAGGGGCTTGTCGCGAGAGGGAGTCGACAAGGTGCTGGAGCTGGCAGCCAGGGATCTCTGGCCCGACCTGGTGGTCTACTGTGATGTAGATCCCCTGACCTCCCGCCTGCGTAAAAAGATCCAGAAGGTACGGGACAAGAAGAAGGCGGGTGATTTTGGCCGCAAGGGGCTCATGGGGATCGGTTTCCGTGAAGAGATGCGCAAGGGCTTCCTCCAGCTGGCCGATGAAGATCCAGACAACTGGCTGGTTATCGATAATGCCAATTCAACAATCGAAGAGTCCTTGCAGCGAATCTTCAACCGTATCAAGGATGTGCTGGCCCGCAAGGGCTACCCGGAAATACCTGATCCATGCTGGGCCGAGCTCAGCTCTGAAGAAAAGCCGCTTGGCGAGTTCGCTGCCGGCTCCCTCGAGATCTGCAAGGGAGAGGATGAAGAGGGGCGCAGGGTTGCCCTGACCGACCACTTCTATTCTGAACTCGACAGGCTTTGTGAAAATGCCGCGGGCTTCACCGCTCTCTTTACCTCCGGACTGGACACCCCTGAAGCTCACGCTCTTCGGGCGAAGGTCAAGGACCGGGAGCCGGGCATGGTTGCCAAGGGCCTGGGAGGATTGCGTTCAGAAGAGGCCATGGATCTTCGTGAAGAGCTCAAGGACACGGTGCCTGTTTTTGTTGCAGGTAGTCTCTCGGGAATGGGGAAAAACCCCCGCGCCTGCCAGCTGCGGCTGGAGCTTGCGGATGTGGCCCCCGAGCAGATCGCCCTGGCCGTTCGCGGCAGCGATTCTGAGCACGCCTGGGAGCTTCGCGACCAGCTGGACAAGAAGGTTCCGGACGAGGTGTTGATGAGCCTGCGGGGGCTTGAGACCGAGCGCGCCTGGGAGATGAGGAATGACAGGACCCGGGATAAGTACGCCCGGGCTCTCCTTGAGAGCCTTGGTGGGATTGACAGCGAGGAGGCCTGGGAGCTGCGCGAACGTTTCTCCGACGAGTTCCTTCCCTGGGTGTTGATCAGCCTGAGGGGGTTGAAATCCGAGCGCTCCTGGCAGCTGCGCGAGGAGCATGTATGCCGGGCTCCGAAAATCATCATCAAGACGATTGGTTGCAGTAACGATCCCCGGGCCTGGGATGTCCGCAACGCCTCCAAGCTCTACGCCAAGGAGGTTCTTGATTCTCTCAGCGGGCTTGATTCCGGCGATGCCTGGCGTCTTCGAATGGAGCTGAAAGACAAGTGGCCCAACACGGCGGTTTCCAGTATTGGGGCGGGTGCCCAGTCGGAGAGGGACTGGAAATTCCGGTGGGAGATACTTGAGGGGCATCCCGGCAACCACCTGCTTGCCAAGCACCTGGTCAAGGCCCAGCTGAAGAGTCTTTCGCGGCGGGCCAAGGAAGAGGCCAGGAAGGAAGAAGGGGCCGTCTGACCGGTCTCTTTGCGGCTGCTCTTTTCCGAAGGGCTAGTGTGTGCAGTCGTCATCGCCACAATCGTGATCGTGATGGTCATCGTGATCGTGATCGTGATGGTGAGAGGAGAACTCAGCGGTTTCCCCTCCATCGGTTTGTGCCCGGTTCACCCGGTGACTTTCGAGGTCTTCTTCGAAGATCCATCCGTAGCATTCTTCCCAGGGTGAGATGGTGGGGATGAAGGGGATGCTCTCCGGGTTTTCTTCCAACAGCTCTATCGAATCCTGCAGGCCGGGATTCACTCCTCCATAGTCCTTCATGAAGATCCTGCGCAGGTCATCAAGGAAGCCGTAGTCGCCGAGCCGGGCGATCGCGGCCGCGGCCTCTTCCAGGGCGCGTTCGCCGGCTGGTTTGCCCAGCTCCCTGGCGATCCTTGTTCGCAGAAACTCCCTGATCTCCTCGATGTATTCTTTTTCTTCGAGGGCACCGCAGTCTCCCAGGAGGCCGTAGGTCTGTCGGCGGAGATCAAGCCCCGGCTCCTCGTCGACCCATTCCATCAGGGCCTCCAGGGCGGGAACCCCGATCCTCAGCAGTGCAATCCCCGAGGCCTGGGAGAGGCTCTCCTCGTCCTCCAGCGCGAAGCTCCTCAGCAGGGTATGAATTGCCGCCTGGGAGCGGGATTCGGCCAGGATGGCAACGATCCAGAGTGCCGCCTCGTCCTCTCCGAGGTTTTCATCGACAGCCACCTCGAGCGCGTCAGCCAGTCGGCCCTGGAAATCTCCGTCTTCGAGGGCACTGTTAACAAGGCCGCGTACGGTGCGTGCGATATCCTGCCTGTCATCGCTGAAGAGACCGGACAGCTCGGGTTCGTCCACCAGGTCTTTTAACGAGGGGCTGTTTAAAAGGTCATCGAGTTCGGAGTCGGGCATGGTTTCAGCTGCAGGCTCCGAATGATCCAGGGCGGGTCAGCATCGGCTTAGGTATTCTCTTATTCCTCGAGGTCCTCGAGCTCTTTATCGAGGTCTTCAGGAATACCGCCTTCTTCAGGATCGCTGGCCTCTTCTTTGTCATCTTCCCCGCTGCTGTTCTGGATAGCCAGCTGGCTTTTGATGGACTCGATGTATTGCTCGGCCCTTTTTCGAATGGTGCCATCACCGTATTTAGCGGCCTGCGCGGCGACAGCAATAGCCTTCTGCGGCTCATCTCCAGCGAGATCCTGGATCTTCAACTCGTCCGTCTCCCACTGCTTGACCATGGCATTTTCAGCCTTGAAGAACATCTCGTCGATTTCTTTTTCATGCTTCTGCCCGTACTCATTTTCAGCATCACGGATCTTGTCCATGGCCGGGGCCCAGAGTCCGGTCGCGTAGAGATCATTGAAGGTTTTGACGTAGCTCTTGAAGCTGCCCTCTCTTCCTGTTTCAGCTTCTTTAGTAGCCGCCCTGTCTTCCTCTGCCCTTGCATGGACCTTGGCGTAGAGTGTGCTTAGCATCACCGCGCCGGGCTTGTTATAGAAACGGGCCTCGATCTGCTGTTCGAGATGGCCTTCTATCATGCTGGCACTCTCACGGGCCTCGAAGCGTCCTGTCTGGGTGAGATGGTATTTTTCGACCTCTGCGCGTTCGGTGTCATACCGCTTTTTGAGGAGGTTTTTCCTCTTCTGGTTTTTCTCCTGCCCAATCACGAGGCTGCTGTCAGCGTTGGCCTCAAGTTGTTGATTGCTGGTCTTGTTGGTCATGACCAGCACGAGGCCTGCGATCACGACCCCGACCGCCGCCCCGCCCATGATGAAGGGGTGGCTCTTTCTGCTGCCGCTGCCCACCGCGTAATCGATGTTCGCTTCCTCTTCGAACCGGTCTTCGAAGATATCCGCATCATCTCCGCGATCGATGAGCTGGCCAGAGAGCTGCGCTCCTGTCCCGGAGGATTTCCCCTTGCGGCTGCCGCCAAAGGACTTCTTTGTCTCGGGGCGTTTGAATTTGCCGGCTTTGCCGGGGCCTTTTGAGGTGGAGGTCTCGGTTTTCTTTTTGCTGAAGGAGGGGGGCTTGCGGCCAGTTCTTGTTGCAGGTTGCCCAGCCTTCTTTTCGGGGGTCCTGCTCCCGGTTTTTTCGGTGGATCCCTCAGCTCTCTTCTTTTTCGATGAGAACTTGATCTTGGGAGGGGAGGCTTTGATCTTGGGAGGGGAGGCTTTCTTTTTTTTCTTTGTGTCCGAGGCCTCGGAATTTTCTTCCTGTGGAGGCGCCGGCGGGGCGCCTTGCTCACTGCTGGCTCCCTGCCTCAGGCAGATCTTCAGGCGCCGCAGGAGTTCGGGGACGCTCTGGATCCTCTGCTCAGGGTTTTTTCTCAGGAGCTCCTGGATAGTACGGCTGAGCTCGGCGGAGATGCCGGTCCCCTTCTCTGCAGGGTCAGGGACATCTTCCTTCAGATGTGCCTTCAGGATGTCCTTGGGAGATTCTCCGTTGAAGGGCAACCCTCCTGTGGCGATCTCAAAAAGAGTACACCCGAGTGAGTAGAGGCTGGATTTGAAATCACCTTCTTCACCACGTATTTCCTCGGGGGATGCGTGCTGGGGGAAGCTGGCGACAATCGGCAGTCCCAGGTCTGTTTCATCCGAAGGTGTGATGTCAATCTTACCGCTGGTGGTGATGATGATACGCCCGGTATGGAGAACAGGAGCTCTGCTGCCAGTCTCGGACTCCGATTCCTCGCCGATCATCTGGGCCAGTTGGATGGCGAGTTTTGCCACCTGGGGACCGGGTAAAGGACCCTTGGTTTCAAGATATTCAGCCAGCTTGATCCCTGGTTTGTCTGTCATTTTCGAAGCCTGTGGTTGTTCCTGGTGGAGTTTTGAGCACCCTTGGGGGAAAAGCCATCCCCGGCGCCAAGCTCTGCTTTTTCAGGGGCTCGATAGCGGTTCTCCAGGCAAATCGACCCATGTCATTCGCCGTGAAGGAGCATTTCTGTTCCCATTCATAATACTACCTTCTCGAGGATGACCGAAGTCATAAAAACGAGGCTGACAATGCCGTTGAGGGTAAAAAAGGCAAGATTGACCCTGGAAAGGTCTCCTGGCTTCACCAGGGACTGTTCGTATACAAGCAGCACAGCGACGGTGCCGGTCCCAATCCAGTAAAAGGTACCATATTCGGCTCTGAGTCCGAGGTTCACCAGCAGCGCGATCGCCAGCAGGTGAAACAGGCGGGAAATTAACAGGGCCCGGGGCAGGCCAAGCCTGGCGGGGATCGAATGGAGCCCTTCCCGGCGGTCAAAGTCGTAATCCTGGCAGGCGTAGATCACGTCGAAGCCTGCTGTCCAGAAGGCGACCGCCAGTCCCAGCAGGATGGGAAGGAGCTCTATTTCTCCGTGAACAGCCACCCAGACACCGACGGGAGAGAGTCCCAGTGCAACTCCGAGCAGAAGGTGGCACAGGGCGGTGAATCTCTTTGTATAGGAGTAGCCCAGCAAAACAGTGAGTGCGGCCGGGCAGAGATAGAGGGCGAGGTCGTTGATCCACCAGCAACAGAGAGCGAAAAGACAGCACGCCGTGATGGTCGCCCCCGCCATGAAGGTGCGGGAGAGGTCGCCGGCTGCTACCGCGCGTGAGCTCGTCCGCGGGTTCAGCGTGTCAATACGGGCATCGGCAAGGCGGTTGAAGCTCATCGCCGCCGTTCGCGCGAAGACGCAGGCCGCCACGATTTTTGCCAGCAGGAGCCAGGAAGTCTCCTCGCTGTCTGCCATGAAGAAGGCCGCGAGCGCGAAGGGCAGGGCAAAGATGGAATGGGAAAACTTGATCGATTCAAGAAAGAGTCCAGCCCTGCCCTGTTGGCGAGTTTCACTTTTTTGCAGCCCGCCCGGGCTCTCATCCTGGATGGTCATGCCGTCTCATTCTCCCCAGCGGTCAATCAGCTGGTTGTCAAGCTCCAGGGCATCGAGGATCCGCGAGACGATGAAGTCGACGCTGTCTTCGAGAGTCTTCGGATGCTGGTAGAAGGCAGGTGAAGGAGGCAGGATCACAGCCCCGGCTTGTGAGAGCTTGAGCAGGTTCTCGAGGTGGATTGTAGAGAAGGGCGTCTCACGCGGGACCAACACGAGCTTCCGCCTCTCCTTCAGGCAGACATCCGCTCCCCGGTGGATCACGTTGATGGAAACTCCACTGGCTATTGCGCCAACGGTACCCATCGAGGCTGGAACGACGACCATTCCCTGGAAACGGAAGGTTCCACTGCAGAAGGGAGCGTTGAAATCCTTCTCGGCAACCAGCTCGAGCAGATCCCTGTTCACATCGCCCCAGGGATCCTCGCCGGCGTCGATGGTGAGCTCCTGCTTGATAACCAGCCGGGCAGCCGAGCTCATGGCCAGCAACACACGTCGCTCACTTCTGAGCAGGTGCTGGACAAGTTTCTGTGCGTAGACAATTCCGGAGGCGCCGGTTACCCCGACGATGACCGGGAGCTTCTCCCTGTTGCCGGCAGTTGTTTCTTTCTCAGTCATGAGCCTGCTTCCGTTGAAGGGTCTTCCATTAGTTCGGATGGTTCCCCGGCTGCTGCGTTTTCCAGGTGCCAGAGGAGCGAGCGGTCTGAACAGGCCACCTCGTTGTCACCTGACAACAGGATAGCGAGTGGATCGGGGTCGTTGAGGAAATCTTCCACCTGTCGGAGGTATCCCGATCCAGGCATCCAGCCCAGCAGCTTCTCAAGCAGTCGAAGGTAGTTCTCCAGGCTATTATCCGATTTGTTTTCTCCCAGGCACGAGTAATCGAACTCATCTTTATCGATTTTAAGCACCGCCAAGGGGTTCGTTGAGTAGAGCCTGAGCTGAAACGCGAGGTCTTTTAATCCAGGGTCATTGAGACGTTCGACAAGCACCTGCAGCCTGCGCTGGCATTCTTCCTCCTGGTGACTCTCACGGGGGGACTCCAGGGTGGAGCTGTGTAGTGGGCTTGCGGCGGTGTCTTCTTCCTCGGCTGCAGGGTTTTCCGGCAGCAGGGCTATCGCCCGGATCCCTGAGAGGCTTGACCTCGGGACAGGCATTCTCTTTCCGCTCGGGGTTTGTGCGATCAATTCCCCGTCGTTGAAATCGAGACCGCTTGTTCGCCGGGGGCGCGGCAGGTTTTCAAGTTCAGCACTGTGAACGATGCTGCCGGTTGCGCCGAGAGGCTTGATCGTTGCCGCCAGCTTCTCCAGCTTCCCGTAGCTTTCCCTGTTTGCGAGTACACCTCCTCCATAAAGTGCCCGGGGCAGGGCCTCACTGCGATGGAGTCCGAGCTCGTCCTGGAGAGCGGTCGCTATTTTCTCCGCCTCCACAGCGGTACCCGGTGGCAGGAGGAGGGAGTAGAGCAGCAGGTCTTCACCGTCTTGCATGGGATACCTGTTCAGTCTCCGTACGGCAACCGAGGTGGAGAGCAACGATCCCCGCTGTCATCCGGTGATGTCGCACCGAGTCGAAGCCGGCCTTGCGGATCAGCTCTTCGAGCTCCTGCGGTCCCGGGAACTCTTTAACTGAAGCGGGGAGGTAGGAATAGGCCTCCGCTCCTTTCGAGCTGCGCGAGAAGATCCTCCCGAGCCACGGCAGGATACGGAGAAAATACAAGGCAAAGAGGCTGCGCAGGATAGCTCCGCGGGGGGGCGTGAATTCCAGCAGGGCGATTCGCCCACCTGGCTTGAGGACCCTCCTGAGCTCGAGAAGGCCAGCCTCGAGATCGCAGAGGTTCCTGATTCCGAAGGCCACTGTGGCACCATCGAATGTTTCGTCTGCAAAGGGCAGGTTGAGGGTGTCTGCAAGGAGGAGGGTGCAGCGGTCCTCTTTTTTCTTCAGCCGCTTTTGTTCTCCCAGGCAGACCATCTCGGCACAGAAATCGGTTCCGATGACGTGGCCGCCTGAGTCCGTGTCGACATAGCCGCTGAGCTCAAGGGCCAGGTCGGCTGTGCCCGTACAGGCATCGAGAATCAGTTCATTCCCTGCAGGCGCCAGCTCACGAGCCGCTCTTCTGCGCCAGCTGCGGTCCCTGTTAAGGCTCAGCAGGTGGTTGAGAAAGTCGTATCGCCTCGAGATGCCCGAGAACATCCCCCGGATCCGTTCACGGTCTTTCGATAAATCCACGGTTGCTGGAGGGGGTTTTGTTGAAGACTTGGACATTGGGCTGCGTCATACTTAATGTGGATTGCGCAGGAAGCAAGTATCCTAACCCATGGGGAGGAAACATCCATGCGGCAGGCTTCGGCACGGTCGGTCGGTTCTCAGCAGGGGCGGAGTGTATTTTTTCTGCCGGTGATTACATCTCTCTTCTTTGGTCTCTTTTTTGCCACTGCGGCAGGCCTTGGAGCCCTGGAGGTGAAGCGGGCCGATGACCCCGTAGTGGTCAAGCTCGGCGGGGTGGAGTGGCAGGGCATTGAGCAGGGGCTGGCCGGTATTCGCCAGCGCTACAAGCCTGCCCTGGTCTGGTATTCCGGCAGCTCAGGCAAGGCTGACCTGGGCCTTCTCAAGCGGCTGGAAAGTTCCTCGTTTCGACGGCTTGTTCAGAAATATATCCTGATCCGCCTCACTCCTGATGACCTGAAAAAGACCTATTCGCCCAGGCCTGAAGGCCCCCGGACAAGGAAGGCAGGCAAGAAGCGCCCTGCGGTTAAGCCTCTTCCTGCCGCAGCCGACGGCCCGACGGTTTCTGCTGAACTTCGCCTGCCGCCGGGAGACCCGGCCCTGGTGGTTCTCGATTTCCGCGAACGCCTCATCGAGCGATACGACAGGGAGCTCCCGGGGAAGGATACCCTGAGCTCCCGCCTCAAGAAGATCCTCAAGATCAGCGATCACTACGCCCGCCAGGGCATTCCTTTTGAAAAGCTCCTCCTGGAATCGAAGGATGCCTTGAAGCTCGGCAACAAGCGGATTGCAGTTCTCAAGGTCAGGGATCTCGAGAGTCCCTCCCTGCGCAAGAGGATGGACCCTGTCCTGCAGTCCTGGGTTGCCACGGTTATACGGGATTACAGGCAGGCAGCTCGCAAGGCGCTGGAGAAGGCCATCGCGCTCGAGAAGGAGGGCGACAAGCTCAAATCCGATAGCGGGTTGAAGTACACCAAGGCCATCGATGCCTTTGAGAAGGTGTCGAAGGATTATCCTTTCAAGGACATCATGGTTGAGGCGAACCGGCACTCCGGAGACATTCTCCGGAAGATGACGGCTTTCGGTAACAATCCCTTCCCGAGGTAGACTGGAAACCGCAGCCAATGAATCCAGGTTCTCCATCTCGTGCGGAAGAGGATCTTCCCTCAACGGAGTCTGAGAACCCTGCATCGAGGGGGCTCGATTCCAGGACGGCCCGTGAGATTGCAGGGGTTATCCATGCCGAGGATCTCAAGGCCTGGGAGTCCCTGCACTCCGAGCTCGACACCATCGCTGAGGTGGTGGACGTGGTGGCGGAGGCTTTTGACCGGGGAGGCCGCCTCATCTATCTTGGTGCCGGCACCAGTGGGCGCCTTGGTGTTCTCGATGCTTCTGAATGCCCGCCTACCTTTGGTGTAGAGCCAGGGCTGGTGGAGGGTTTCATAGCAGGTGGCGACCGCGCCCTGCGCTGCGCTGTTGAAGGAGCGGAAGATTCTTCAGAGGACGGCTCCAGGATTATCAGCGAGGCGGCTGTTGGGGAGCGTGATGTCGTCTGCGGGATTTCAGCCAGCGGCCGGGCTCCCTTCGTCCAGGGAGGCCTCGAGGAGGCCCGGGCCAGGGGTGCGGTGACAGTCCTGGTTGCAGCCGACGGTGGCCTCAGGGAGATGTCCGCGGGGCCCGACTGGGATCACCTGGTCATCATTGATGTGGGGCCGGAGTGCATCGCGGGCTCCACCAGGATGAAGGCCGGGACAGCCACCAAGATGGTACTGAATATCATCACCACGGCGGCGATGGTTCGCTGGGGGAAGGTCTATGACAACCTCATGGTCGACCTGGTCGCGGCCAACGAAAAGCTCAGGCACCGTTCGCGGCGCCTGGTTGAGCAGATTGCCGGGGTCGATTCGAGGCGGGCGCTTGAGCTCCTGGGGGAAGCCGACGGCAGCGTCAAGCTGGCGATTGTCATGGGGCGAAGGGGCTTGGATCCGGTTGCCGCCGGTGATCTCCTGGCGGCTCACAAGGGCCATCTGCGTCCTGCCCTTGAAGAGTAGGGGGTCTCTCGATTCTGTAAGTCTCTTCCGGGGAAACGACTTGCGGCAACCTGCCCGGCTCAATTGGATGCCTTTCGCAAGTCGTGGTATCCTCTTGCATTGGATTTTTATTCTCTTTTGAGTCGCTTCGCGCGGGGAATTGCAGAATGCCGGTTTATGAAACTCATGCAGCGGATGCTTTTGGCACCAACTGGAAGGGTGAAATTGCCGCCAGGGTAAATGATATCCTGAAGCGCAGCACGGGCGAGGTTACGCATAAACTCGAGGAGATCTCTGCCTTTATCGAGAGAGGACTGGCCAATGCCCTTTCTCCTCAGCAGCTGAAGTCTTCTATCAAGGGATTGCTCAGGTCCCTGAAAAACCGGCAGAAAGAAAGCTCAGGGGGGCAGGCCGAGGCAGAGCTCGAAGTTTTTTTCGAGCAGATTGCGCACTACCGCAATAACAACCGGATCGAAGAGTATTCGTCCTTTCTCTTCTCGGTAGATCTGGACCTCGAAATCTGAGGAGTATTCGGCAGGATCGCCAGGAACGTGCTCGCGGTAATGTCGCGAAGCCAGGTTGCCGGCGGCAGGGGGGCAGGAAGTGAATACCAGGGAAGTGCAGCAGTTGAAGAGCGCGAGCGATTCGTCCAGTTGGATCCGGCTCCCGGGAGCTTTTCCTCCAGGGTGCCTTGCCCGGGTCAGTCTGCAGAAACAGGGGAGGTAGAGGTAGAAATGAAGACTCTTAAAAATGCCGGGACTCTTGCCCTTGTGCTGCTTGCCGGTGCCGGCGGGTATTTTCTCTTTTTCCCCAACGGGCTGGAAATAGAGGTCGAGCAACAAGGCAAGCGAATCGATGATGTGGAGGATAAGGCCCAGGTGCAGCAGGGCCGGATTACAGGGAACACTGATGATATCGAGCTTCTCAAGAAGGAGGTCGCGGCTGCCCGGCAGAGTCTCATCGAGGTAAGGGGAGCACTCGACCAGGCGAAACAGCGCCTGGGAGCGGCCGAGGCTGATTTGAAGAAGGTTGTCGAGGGCGCTCTGAAAAGTGATGAGCAGGTCACCACGCTTAGCCAGCGGGTTGAGAAACTCTCCCGGCAGCAGGAGAACCTCTCCGGGGAGCTCCAACGCCGGGCACTCAAGGTGCAGACGCTCGATGAGCGCCTCAAGATCCATGCGCTCGAGACTGACCGCCGCCTGCGATTGCTCGAGGACAAGGCCGGGCTGAGGCAGCCTAGGCCCTGAGCCTGAAGAGCCTGCGGGTATTTTCCGTTGCTGCGTTCTCTACCTCTGAGGCAGGTAAGTCGATGAGCCCGGCGAGGAAATCACGGGTCAGGGCCACGAAGGCCGGCTCGTTGCGCTCTCCCCTGTGCGGATGAGGGGGCAGGTAGGGGCTGTCGGTCTCCAGCAGCAGGCGGTTGAGCGGGACAGCTTTCGCGGCCTGTTGAAGGCGCTCAGCGTTTTTATAGGTAACGTTGCCGGCAAAGGAGATGTGGTAACCCAGGGCGAGCCCTCGTTCGGCCTCCCCGGGTCCGCCCTCGAAACAATGGAACACCCCGGGAGGGATTTCGCTTCGTTCCTCGAGGATTTTCAGCAGCTCCTCGATCGCATCCCGGCAGTGGAAAATTACCGGCAGGCCGACTTCCAGGGCGAGGTCAAGCTGGCAGTCGAGGACCTCGAGCTGCTTTTGCGGCGTGACGGTGTCCCAGTAATAATCCAGCCCGATTTCTCCTACAGCTACGGTTTGCTCCGGGTTGGCCGCAATGAGCTCACGAATACCTGCAAGGGCACCCTCGAGGTCTTCGACGGGTGACTGGGGGTGGATCCCGGCGCTTGCAAAGAAGCCTTCACGGTCCCGGGCCATGTTGATTGCGCTGGAGCTGGTCTCAACATCGATACCGATATTGATAATGGAGCTGACCCCGGCTTCCTCTGCCCGCCGGATGACGGAATCCCGGTCTTCGTCGAATTGTTCAAGATATAGGTGGGCGTGGGAATCGATCATGTCACCTGCAGGGGGAGAAGGTAGCTCCCTTTATTCTCAGGGCTCGAGAAGCCATCCTTTTTCGCTGTGATAACCGGCCTTTCCGATCGATTTGCGCAGCCCTCTCAGGAAAGCCAGGGCGCCTTCCTTGCCCTTTCCGGGGGGATTGAGGGCGTAGAGCCCTGGATTGTCTTTCTCGGCAAAGAGGGCCGTCAGTGCGCGCTGAAAGAGGAGAGCATCTCCGTGGTATTCCAGCGAGAGCACCAGGAGCTCTCGCATGTTTTTTTTCGTTCCCCGGCTGGCCGACCAGGCCAGGTAGAAAACGCGGGGCGCGATGCTTCCATCTGAATCGAGTGCTGCCATGTCTGTTTCGTCGAAGCTGTCGAGGTGGGGGAGGAGATTCGAGACGAGGGCTGCCTTGTTCTTCGATTTTCCCAGCCTGGCGATCAGCAGGCGCCGCGTTCTTTTCAGCTCGGTTTCAGTTAAAACCCCGGTGTCGAGAAAACCCGCAAGCGCCTGGTAGTGCTGTTCGAGGGGAACCCGGGGGCGTTTCATCTCATCCAGGAGCGCTGCGGCAGCTTCTTCACGAAGGAATCTCACCAGCATTGGAGCCGTAGCCTTCACAGCAATCTCTTTCTCTCCCTTGTTACGCAGGTTGCAGGCAGCTTGCACCTGGCCGGCAGCGCCCGGCAATTCACCGATGGACAGGTCGATAATCCAGTCACTTTGCGGATGCAGCTGGTAAATCCTCCCGGGCAGTACCGCCTCGTTTTCCGGGGCAGCTGGGTTTTCTGCTGCGGTTGTCCTGGCTTGCTGGAGGGCAGAGAGCAGGGCAGTGAGCTCTTCGCGCGCTTTTGCTGGAGCCTTCTGCAGGGAAGAATTCATCGCTACGTGGCTAGGTGGGTTGCCGTCCTGGAAAAGACAACGGCTGGCGACAAAGGAGGCTCCAGCTGCCAGGTCGGTCAGGGGGCGGTTGCCGATTTTTCTGAAAACCTGCCCGGCGACAGGGTCTCCCTGTTCTGCTGCGGGGCGTTTACCTGTACCGGCGGGTGAGCCGCAGGAGGATAATACCGCCAGCAGCAACGGTGCCGAGGCCGCAAACAGGTGGAGGAAGAAATTTTGTTTCTGTCGTTCGACCATCCGGATTTTTTCCAGCCTTTCTTGCAGGTGGATGACTCCAGCTCCCGACGACATCAGATCGTATTTTCTTCCCGCATGCGGATCCCTTCCGCTCTTGATCTTCGGAAGTAATCGATCATTTCCAGCTGCGCTGCGGAATCTTCATCCAGGATGAAGGTGGTATCGGCGTGCATCTGCAAAGCACTGCCGGGCCAGAAACTGGAAATGGGTCCCTCGACGCTGGCCTTGACGGCTTCGGCTTTCTTCTCCCCATAGGCCTGGAGGAGGATGCTCCTGGCGTCGAGGATGGTTCCGATTCCCAGCGTGCTCGCAACCTGGGGTTGCTGTGCCGGGTCCTCGTAGAACCGCGAGTTGTCACGGAGTGTCTTTTCGGTAAGGGTCTTGATGCGGGTCCTGGAGGCCAGAGACGAGGTCGGTTCGTTGAAGCCAATGTGGCCGTTGGATCCGATTCCGAGCAGCTGGATGTCAATGCCGCCGGCCTGGCTGATTTCTTCCTCGTGCTGCAGGCACTTTTCAGCCAGGGCGGGGCCTTCGTTCGGAGGAAAGTGGATGTTTTCTCCGGCAATATTGATCCCCGAAAAGAGATGCTTCTGCATGAAGGTCCTGTAGCTCTGGGGGTGGCCCGCAGCAAGTTCGCAGTATTCATCGAGGTTGAAGGTCTGTACCGAGGAGAAATCGACCCCGTCTTCCCGGTGGGCCGTGACCAGGCGCTCATAGACTCCGATGGGGGTCGACCCGGTAGCGAGTCCCAGCACGAGACCCGGCTTCCGGGAAAGGGCGTTGAGAATTTCCCTGGTGACGATTTCGGCGCCTTCACAGGCATCTTTACAGACTACGACTTGCATGGGTGTTTCTTACATCTCCCGGACAGATTGCTGGATAGATATCATATTAAACAGGAGGGAGGAACTCGTATTATGCAAACTGCGGCCCCTGCTGGCAATGGTTGAGGCTGGAGTTGACCGTGTCCGGGGCGGGAATTCCCATCCGGCTGGCGCCGAGTATTCAGCGTTTTTTCCAGAAGGTTGGCAGCAGCAGGATCAGGAGGCTGTAGATCTCCAGGCGTCCCAGCAGCATACAGAATGCGAGGGTGAGTTTTCCAAAGGGGTGGACAAAGGCGTAATTCTTGACGGGGCCTACGTTTGCCAATCCCGGGCCGATCGAATTGAGGGCGCTGAGGGAGGCGGAGGCAGCGGTATCAAGATCCATGCTCCATTTGCCGCCCTCAGGTACAGGGTTGGTGGGATTGTCGGGCATCTCGTGAGGAAGTGCACACATGATGACTGTACAGAGAACCAGGGCCAGGATGTAGAGCGAGATGAACCCCATCACTCCCCAGATGATGGAGTCATCGATGGTTCTCTTGTCGACCGAGATTGGCTTGACGAGATTCGGTATCAGCAGGCGGCCGCATTCTCTCGCCATGTGCTTGAAGAGCACAAGGATCCGGATGACCTTCAGCCCGCCGGCGGTCGACCCGGCGCAGCCGCCGATGGCCATCATGATCAGGAGCAGCGACTTGGAGAAGAGAGGCCACTGGTCGAAATCCGCTGTGCCGAAACCTGTTGTCGTGAGGATAGCCGCCACCTGGAAGCCGGCATAGCGCAGGGCCTGCATGAAGCCGGGTTCCACCGCCTGGCCCTTGGTTGTGTGGATGGCATCTTCTTCCCACCACAGGTTGAGGGTGATCAAGAGGGTGGCTGCCACGAGGATCAGGAAATAGATCCGCAGCTCGATGCTGTTCCACAGGCGCTTGAAATCGAGGTTCAGGAAGACCTTGTACTGAAGAGCGAAGTTCAGGCCGGCCAGGACCATGAAGAGGGTGATGATCGCTTCCACCCAGCCATTGTCGTAGCCGCCGATGCTCGCTCCGTTGGGGGAGAATCCACCTGTGGCGGTAGTGGCGAAGGCGTTATTGATCGCATCGAAGAAAGATAATCCGCCCGGGTACACCAGCAGGACGGTCTCCAGCCCTGTCAGGAGGGCGTAGAGCATCCAGAGCTTTCCGGCGGTTTCCCGGATCCGCGGGGCAAGTTTCTCTCCGCCCGAGAGTCCCGATGCCTCGGCTGAAAAGAGCTGCATTCCTCCCAACGCCAGCTCGGGAAGGATGGCTACCGAGAGCACAATGATTCCCATGCCGCCGATCCAGTGGCTCAATGATCTCCACAGGATAATGCTCCTGGGGGTGTTTTCAAAATCCGTAAGAACGGTGGCGCCTGTAGTCGTGAAGCCGGAGGCGGATTCAAATACTGCGCTTGCAAGATCCGGCGTTGCCTTGGTCAGGAGAAAGGGGATTGTTCCCCAGGCGATCATCAGGATCCAGGACAGGCCGACCAGCAGGAAGCCCTCTCTTCTTGAGAGACCGGGAAGATCCTCCAGCGCGTGATCCTTGAGGTATTTCTGCCGCAGGTAGAAGCCCAGGGAGCACATGATGGCCGCGGGCATGAGCCATGCCATCAGCATCTCCTGTCCGAGCTGCTTTTCGTAGATCAGCTCTACGAGAAGGGGGACCAGGAAGATGGAGCCGAAGGCTATGTGAAACTTGCTGAAGAATCTCAGCAGGTAGGGTGACCGCATTATTTATTCTCCGGCGAACGCTCCCGGTTCAGATGGGAGCCCTGTTCTCGCCGCGACCATAATATCCCTTACTTGGAATCCGGGGCGAAGAGTTTCTCCACGGTCTTGATATCCGTTGTTTTTACGCTGAGGATCACGTGATCACCCGGGTCGATGATCGTATCTCCACGCGGCAGCTCCGGTTCGCTGCTTTCTCCCCGCAGGATGGCGCCGATCATGGCTCCTTCGGGCAGTCGTTTCTGCTCGTTCAGCTCCGACATGGGCGTTCCGCAGACCTTGTCGTTTCCTTCCGGGGGGATCTTGAAATCGAGGATCTCTATTTCGTTGTCTCCCAGGACGATAGTGTCCTGCATGTTTTCAGTCAGGGTAACACGGCGAACCTCCTCGATAATCCGCTGGGCGAGAGCGCGCTGCGGGCTGATGAGGCTGTCGACCCCGGCCTGGTAGGCAATCGGGGCGTACTTGAAGTCATCTACCCGGCAGATCACCTGGCTTGCCTTGAGATGCTTGGCGTACATGCTGATGAGGAGCGCGGTCTCTTCCTGCTTCAGCAGGACGGCCACTGCATCTTTTCCCTCCTGTTCGACCTGTTCCCTGATGATGTCGATCTTGGTGGCATCGTATTGCATGACATTGGCACGCTTGAACCGCGATGCGGCCCACTTGGCCCGCTCCGGATCGGACTCGATGATGGTCGGCGCGTAGCCGATCTCCTCGAGGTAGCGGGCGGTGTGGTAGCCGATCGTTCCACAGCCGACGATGAGTATCTGGTGAACTTCCTGCTTGGGGAATCCGAAGAATTCGAGGTACTCGTCGACCTTCTCGTTCACCGTCAGGGTGAACACCTGGTCATTTTCTTTCAGCTCGGTATTGCCGTCGGGGATGATGAATTTTGATTCCCGCTGGATGGCGACCAGGTTCCCTGGCTCAGGGATCTTGTCCTTCAGGGCGCTCAGCTTCTGGTCGATTCCAGAGAAGTGGTCCTTGACGGAGTTCTCGATGAGGACGAGCTTTCTACCGTGGAGGAATTGATGGGATGAGAGCCCCGGGCTCTTGATCATGTTGCCGATCTGTTGGGCGACCGTATCCTCGGTGCCGAGGGCGAGGTCGATCCCGAGATCCTTGGCGGCCCCTTCCTTTTCTTCTTCTTTCTCTTCTTCCAGCTCCTCTTCGGTCGCGGCCTCGGGTTTCTTTCTCTTGCGCTTCTTGTCCTTCTTCTTGTTGTCCTTCTTCTTGTTGTCTTTCTTTTTTTTCTTCTTCTTCCGGTCTTCCTCGGTGAGCTTGAAGTTCTCGTCCGAGTAGGTGCTGTCGCGCATCCCGGCGATCGTGATCGGGTTACCGAGCTTCTTCGCCGTCATGCAGCTGAGCATGTTCACCTCGTCGAGATTCGTGACGGAGATGAAAAAATCGGCATTGGCGATGCCGGCCTCTTCAAGGGCGCTGGTGCTCGAACCATTGCCATTGACGGCCGTGAGCCCTTCGAGCTTGTTCGCCTCATCGCAGGCAGATTCGCTGCTGTCAATAACGATGATCTGGTGGCCTTCTTCAGCCAGGATTCGTGCGAGGTAGATTCCTACCTCGCCGGCTCCGACGATGATTACGTTCACTTCCTGATTCGTCCTTGGGTTGATTCCTCTGCCCGTCGGCCAACTCCAGACGGGCAAGGATACAGAGACCTTTTGCTCCTGCCACATCAAAATACAGGTCAGGAGACGATGTGCAAGAGTGCTCTCAAGAACCAAAAAAATTCATAAAACAGGGGTGATTGGTTTAGAATAGTTGACTCAAGTCCTTGCAGTTTAAATGGTTTGGAGATTCTCCGGGCGATGGCAAAACTACTAATCATCCTGCTTTTATCGATCTTATTTATCAATACAGCGACCTTCCTGGTCGTTCTTTCCGATGATCCGGGGGCACAGGAGGCGCAGGAGGGCGAAGCGAAGCCCGATCCTGCCGCTGTGCTGAAGCCGGAAATTCAGAAGATAGGAAGCCAGGTGGGCTCAATGGGCAAGGAGCTGAGGGCGATATCGACCTCCCAGAAAAGCCAGCTGAGCGCGATCAGCAGGAAAGTGCAGAGCCTCGAGGCGGCGGTCAAGGCGCTCGCTGAACCGGTGGAGCAGGGGGAGCCTGCTGAAAATACCGGCGACCGGGAGTTCAAGGAATCGAGGGCTCCGGCGGATGGAAAGTAGTATCTGGCAGTGTGCCCGCCGGAGATCTTCCGGCAGGCTGCCAAGGGAGTACTCGAAACCCAGCGGCTCTTGCTTTAGTGTGGTGGGCCGGGTGAAGGAAAAAATAACCAAGCGGAGGGTGCCAGTGATGAAGTCCAGTCTGAAGCCTGCCTTGATGCTGTTGAGCCTGGTGGCCGGGTTCCTGCCGGTTTGCGGTCCCCTCCTGTCACAGGATGCCGCGCCAGCACAGAAGGAAGAGGCCGGCCCCGTTTTCAAAGCTGAAAAATACAAGGAGGCCTTCGATAAGGGGAAGGAAGAGTTCGCAGCCGGTGATTACAAGGGTGCCGGCAAGTCCTTCAAGAAGGCCCTGAGCGGAGGCAAGGAGAAGGCTGACAAGGCCCTGGTGAACAAATGGGTCCTCGGCTGCAGGGGAGCGCCAACCCTGAAGAAGCTCCAGCTGATGCAGAAACGCAATCTCTGGAACGAAGCTTACGACCAGCTCGTCAATATCGCTCTTCCGCGTTATGGCGAGACCCCGCTTAAAACTCAGCTGTACAGGCTCCATGCCGACCTCGATGGAGCCCTGTTTCAGCGGCTCGAGAATTTTAATTTCGCCAATAAGAGCCTCTTTTCCGCGAAGTATGGCAAGAGCTTCGTTAATGATCCCCGTTATTTCTGCCCGGTTGGAACCCAGTGCCTGCGCTGGGAAAATACAACCGATGGTAAGCCCGGCATGCTGAAGCTTGTCAACGTACCGAAGGACTGGAGCCAGTTCCATTCGGTCGAGTTCTGGATGGCCCTCCAGGTTGCCGCCACTCCCGAGGTGGTCCTGATGTCCTCTGGCACTGCCAAGAAGAAGGCTGGCGTGGCCCGGGCAGTCGTTCCGGCCGGCCAGGCTTTGCGTACCTTCCTGATGGGCAAGGTACCCCTGAAAAGGACCAAGGCCTGGCAATTGGTTCGGATCTCGATGGCTTCCTTTAAATCCCAGGGTGGTGGTACCCTTGAGGCGGTTACAGATTTCCGCCTCCAGGTTCCCGGGGGCAAGGCCTTTAATTTCCTGATCGACGAGATCCGGTTGCGGAGGAAGAATCCCAAGCCGGCGGCCGGAGGGGCGAGGAAGCGTTAACTGCCAGTGCCTGGGCGAGATACGGATTTACAGCATCTTGGGGAGGACAGGGAGAATTCGCCGGGGGCGATAGCGCCTCCGGTCTATCGCAGCTCCCTCTTTTCGTTCCCCGATTCCAGGAGCCTCGGAGAGGTGCTGCGTGGTGAAAAAGACGGCTACGTTTACACCCGTGTCGCCAATCCCACGATCGATGTTCTCGAGAAAAAGGTGGCGGCTCTCGAAGAGACCGAAGATTCCATCGCATTCTCTTCGGGAATGGCTGCGGTCAGTGCCGTGCTGTTCAGCCTCCTGCGCGCCGGTGACCACCTGGTCCTCTCTGCGAGCGCTTACGGTCCTACCCTGTCAATGGCGCGGGACCTCATCGAGCCGCTGGGGGTGGAGGTCAGCATGGTCAACCCCTCGGAGCTGGCGAGCCTTGGCGATCATCTCAGGGATAATACCCGCCTGGTCTACCTCGAGTCACCGGCCAGTCTCACCTTTGAGTTGACCGACCTGGCGGCAGTGGGAGAGGTTGCGCGTGCCCGCTCGATTCCCACCGTGGTGGACAATTCCTGGGCGACCCCCATCTACCAGAAGCCTGCCAGGTTCGGCATCGACCTGAGCCTGCACTCGGGCACAAAATACCTGTCGGGACATTCCGATCTTCTGCTCGGGATGGTCGCCGGTAGCGGAGAGCTGCTGGAGCGGGTTCGGAAGACCGCTATCCTGCTGGGTGGATGTGTGTCGCCGGATGACGCCTTCCTCGCCACGCGTGGCCTGCGGACCCTCTCCCTGAGGATGCAGCGTCACCAGGACACCGGACTCTTTCTGAGCCACAGGCTCATGGACCATCCCCGGGTGCTGGAGGTTCTGCACCCGGCCAATCCCTTCTTCCCCGGCCACGCGATCTGGCGCGGCCATTTTGAAGGGGCGAGCGGGCTTTTCTCCTTCCTGCTCGACGGCGACCCTGAGCGCTTCTGTGACGCCCTCGAGCTTTTCCTCCTGGGGGTCTCCTGGGGGGGATTTGAAAGCCTGGCCCTGCCCTCCTCTATCCTTCCGGAGGTGGCCAGGGGGAAGGGGGTTCGGCTTGACCTGCCACGCAACCTTGTCAGGCTTTCGGCCGGGCTGGAAGACCCCGAGGATCTCTGGGAGGATCTCCTGCGCGGGTTCGCCGCTCTCGATTAATCAGGTATTGCGGGCAGGGCGGAAGACCCCGACGATGACCTTTTTCACCCAGCGCGGCAGATCCTCGATGATGGTCACGGTCGTGGGCAGCAGGATCGAGGTCAGGAAGGTGGAGATGGTGATCCCGCCTATGATGACCAGCGCCATCGAATAGTAGTAGGTGCCCCCGAGGGCGGGGCGCTGGATGATGATCGGAATGAGGCCGAGGATCGTGGTCAGGGCTGTCATCAGGATTGGCCGCAGGCGCTCTCGGCCACCCCGCAGCATGGCCGCCTGGCGTGAGCTTCCCTTGCGCTGGTAGGAGTTGATGTGCTCGATGAGGACGATCCCGTTGTTGACGACGATCCCGATCAGCAACAGCAGCCCGACCGAGGCAGGCCTGTCAAAATCTGTGCCGGTCAGGTAGAGGGTCCACCAGGCGCCCGAGAGGGCAAAGGGCAGGGCGATCATCAGCGCGATGGCTCTCTGTACCGACTCAAAAAGGCCGGCCATGACAGCGAAGATCAGGATCAGGGCGAGGATGAGGCTCTCGCCGAACTCCCAGAACCGCTCCTGCTTTTTCTTCGTTTCCTTGTGGAAGTCCCAGGTGTAGCCCGGTGGGAGCTCGATGTCCGCAAGGGCCACCTTGATCGCCTCGGTGTAGTCCTCGGCCGTCTTTCCCTTCTTGTAGTGCGATCCGACCCAGATACTTGTCAGGCGGTCCTCGCGTTCGATCCGGTAGCGTCCCCGGCGCCGGTTGACATCGGCGACTGCGGCGATGGGAACCTTCCGGCTCCCGGAGGAAACGATCGGCAGCTGCTGGAGCTGGGAGAGGCTCTCTGTTTCCCTCTCGTCGAGGGTCAGGCGCATTTCCCGTTCACCGGAGGGAGTGCGGAATCTTGACAGGTGCCGCCCACGGAAGGTCAGGCCGACAGTCTCTGCTACGGCAGAGGAGGAGACACCGTAGTTGGCGGCGGCCTCCCGGTTGAACTCGAGGTGGAGCTCGGTTTTCTCCCGTTCATGAGTTGACCAGGTATGCTCGAGACCCTCGATCTCCCTGAAACGTTCCCTCATCTTCTCGGCCCAGACCTTGATGACCTCGACATCTTCACCCGTGACCTGGACTCCTACCAGCCGTCGACTATCGCCTCGCCGGTAAGATACCTTCGGTTCGGCGATCTTGAACTCGAGCCCCGCGATCGGCATCTGCTGGAGCAGGACATCGAGCCGGCTGCGGACCTTTTCGATATTGGCCTCGTTGACCATCCCGTCCTTGAGGTAGATACGGGTCATGGTGTGGTGCTCGCTCCAGTAGCTGTAGATATTCTTGGCGAGCAGCTCCTCACGGTGGGGTTCGATGAGAGCCTCGACCTTGTTGATCATCTTCTCACGCGCCTGCATGCTGGCGCTTTCAGAATAGTCGTAGCGCACCTCGGCGTAGGATGCGATGCGGGAGTGTCCGAAGTCCATATCGACTGTCGACCAGGGGTAGTAGGTCGAGACCCCCATGCCCAGGAGGATCAGGGGGGTCAGCCACCGGTTGCGGAGATTGAACTTCAGCAGGCGCACATAGCGTTTCTCCAGCCAGATGATCCACCCCTGCTTCTTTCGAACCTGGGCCTTGATGACCCAGGAGGTCGCCAGGGGGATGAGGGTCTGGGAGATAAAAAGCGATGCCAGCAGCGTGATGCAGATCGTGATGCCGATCTCGGAGAGGAAGATATTGAGCTCGCTGGACTTGTTGAAGATCAGCGGCAGGAAGGTGATTACAGAGGTCAGCGTCGCGGCGATGACCGCGGTGGAGACATCGCTGGCCCCGATCCGCGATGACTCCTTGCTGTCGTAGCCCATCTCCTGGTAACGGAAGATGCTCTCGATGACGACAACGGCGTTATCCACCAGCATGCCGATACCCACGATGAGCCCCAGCAGGCTCAGGGTATTGAGGGATGTGTCCTGGCTCCACATGAAGGCGCAGGTGACGATGAGCGAGAAGGGGATACAGAGCACGGAGATCAGGGTAGTGGAGAACCTGCGCAGGAAGATGTAGAGCACGATGCTGGCCAGCAGCGCGCCATAGACTCCGCTCATCAGCAGGTCCTTGAGGGTTCGCCTGATCT
>CAJWZY010000002.1 GCA_913050545.1 uncultured bacterium
CTTTTAAAGATTATAGCTGGAGTTGAAAAATCTTATCAAGGTGATATTACTTTTTCTGATGGATATAAGGTTGGTTATTTGGAACAAGAACCAAAGTTGGATGATAGCAAAACGGTAATTGAGATTGTAAAAGAAGGAATGCAGGAGGCTGTAAAGGTTCCAGCGGCAACGGCTGTAACGGCCTCCCGCAAGACGGCCGGGGAGAGCAGGGTCTACTTCGAAACAGCAGCGGACGGCTGGGTTTCCCCGGCTCGTCTTGAGCATGCGGTGGTGCTTGAAGGGGATGTGGCCCGGCAGCTTCCTGTCGATGGAGAAGGGGAAGCTCCAGTCCGGCTCTTCGGGTCAGACCGGCTCAACCATCATCTCTACCTTGGTGATGCCGAGTGGGATCAGCTCAGGCCTTACAAGGCGGAGCTGGTGCTTGAGTGGCCCGGCAGTCCGCAAGCCGTTCTCGAAGGAGAGTGGGAGTATTCCAGTGGCGCAGGCTGGAGGCTGCTGCCGGTTGATTTCAGCCAGAGCTGCAATACTGCCGGCGACCCCCTGCTCCGCATGAGAATCCATGGTCCCCTGCCGGATATGACAAGCCGCGAGATCGAGGGGTTTGGCGCCCCGTGGATCCGCCTCCGACTGCCCAGGACAGCCCCTGTAGCGCTGGCAACGCCGACGGTGGTCTGGTTGCTGAGGAGAGACCGGAAATCAAAACAGAAGAAGCTGCTCGACCGCCCACCTGCCCGCCTGTTCATCCATTCCGGCGATTCGTGGCAGGATCATTCGTTCTCATCTGATGGAGGTCTTGAGCTGGGGGCGATGCCGCAGCGCTATGGGCCGGCAGTATACCTCGGCTGGGATCAACCTCAATCGGCCAGCCTGTACTGGCGCTCAGGTGGAATCCTGGGCGGAGTGGAGAATGGCCAGCCGGGGCTGGAATGGGAATTCTCCTGTGGAGACTCCTTCCGGGAGCTGGAGGTGGTCGACGGAACCCGGGCATTTACAGGCAGCGGAACGATATCCTGGCAGGCCCGGGAAGGCTGGAGCCGCAGGAGGCTCTTCGGCCGGGACCTCTACTGGGTGCGCGCCTGCTGGTCGACGGGCTTCTACTTCAGCCCTGCACTGGTCAGGACGATGATTCCCGGTGGAGTTGAGGTGATCGAGGGCCGCAGGGTCGGGAGCCAGCCTGCAACCCTCCAGTTCAGCAACTCCGTGGCGGCTCTGCCTCCCCATCCGCAAGGCGATTTCGAGCCCTTTGCTTCACTGCAACTGTCTGTTGAGGGCGGCTGGAAAACTTTCAGGCTGGAGGAGACGGCCGGGGCTCCCGGTCCGGCGGGCTTTTGCCTGCGCAGGAAATCCAGTGGTGAGGTAGAGGTGGTAGCTGGTGGTGGAATCGAGGGGCCGGTGAAGGCCATGATCGAGGGCTTGCGGACAGGGATTGGCCATGCAGGGAGAACTCTCCACGACAGCCTTGATGTTCTTGAGCTGGAGCTTGAGGGGCTTGAGCGGATCTCGCACCCGGTCTCGGTCCTGGATGGATCAGGGAGTGAAGGCGGAGGGCATTTCTACCGTCGTCTCGCAGCCGAACAGGCCCACGGCGGGACGCTGGTCAGCGGCGCCGATTACGGCAGGCTGCTGCGTACCATTGATCCCTCGCTTTCGAGGATCGAGGTGGTTTCGCACCCCCTCCGTCCGGCAGAGGTATGGGTCGTAGCCTGGGGCGAGGCCCCTGCGGCGGCCCGGACGACGACCGGTGCAGAGCCTGTCTTTGAGCCCATCGGAGCCCAGCGCCTGGGAGCTCTGCGGCGCTACCTGCAGCGAAGGGTTCCTCTCGGGACTGTCGTTCAGGTCGTCGAGCCCATGCGGATTCCTTTCAAGGTATACCTTGGTATGGCAGAGGGTGCAGGAGAGAGCTCCGCAGCCGACTCCCTGTTGCAAGGGCAGCTTGCCTCTTCCCTGCAGAGCTATCTCGATCCGCTTAGCGGTGGAGCGGGGGGGGAGGGTTGTCCCCTGGTGACAGAGGTTACGGCCGAGCTGGTTTGTGGCATCGCGGGGGAGATTCTTCGTGAGGCTGGCGCGAAAGACGAGCTGGCGGTGCGGGTGGAATCTTCGCTGGATTCCGCTGTTGCCCTCGATCTGCCCATCGCCGTGGGTGTCCTCGAAGCTGTTGAAATCGAGTGCGGGAAGGTGGCAGTCGAGCCTGCAGTTGAAGACAGGAGCCGGGCATGAGGCGACCGGAGAACTCAGAAGAGCTCATGGTTGCCGGGCACCTTCCGGCAGCCTGGCGGCGTGGGGGCGGAGAGGTCCTCGAGGGCTGCCTGCAGCTCGCCCAGGGGCTGGTGGATGGGCTCGATGCCCGGATGGGGGGAGAGCAGGGTGAAGCAGCTCGCTGTGGTGAGGCCCTTGCGGAGGCGCAGGCGTTGCTTGGCACCAGGGCAGCTGCCGGGGTGAACGAGCTCGGCCTGGCTTCCCTGTTTTCAGGTCCCAGGGTGCGTCCCCGGATCTGGACTGGTATCGGGGTCAGCCGGATTTCCAGCCGGAGAGTCAGGGTCAGGGGCCCCGGCCCGCGCGGCGGAATTGTCCTGGCCTGGAGCCGGTTGCAGATGGAAACAGCTCCAGGGAAGCTGCCGTTGAACGCCGGCTTTCTGCCGCCGGGAGTTTGCGCGCAGGCTGTCATTGTTGACGATGAGGTCGAGGCCCGGTTGCCGGTGACAGGACAGGTGTTGCGGGCTGAGGTGATCTGGGAGGGCAGGGGGTAATTCAGCCCGCCGCTGAAGAAAAAACCCCCGCCCGGGGAATGATTTACCGGGCAGGGGCCTTGTGTATTCCAGACAGATTGCCTTGCAGGCCTAGTTCACCCGGCCTGGGCTCGAACAGGAATCGTTGGACTCTTCGCAGCCCAGCCCGAAGCTCGGGGTTTCCCGCTCATAGGTTTCGCAGATCGGGTTGGGTCCATCCCAGGTTACGGGTGGAACTCCACCGAGAAACAGGAACTGGAGCACCTGGACCGAATCAGTCAGCCCGAGCCGGCTATCGCCGTCGGTATCGCAGGCAGCCTGGCACTGGGGTGTTTCACCACCAGTGAAGAGGAAGTTGAGCAGGTAGACTGCATCACTGAGCTGCGGATTGGTGTTCCCGTTACGGCATACCGAACGAATGAAATAAACAGGTCCTGATGTTTCACAGGCATCCCCGATCCCGTTACCGTTCTCGTCGGCCTGGTCAGGGTTGGCGGCATTGATGCAATTGTCGCATTCATCCCCGATCCCGTCGCCATCGGCATCCTCCTGTCCCGTGTTGAAAGCTACCGGGCAATTATCGAGGTTGTCGAGGATCCCGTCCTCGTCGCTGTCGGTCGACGGGATACAGAGGACCTTCTCGGATCCGTAGCAGCCACCGTCCATGTTCCGGAAGAACTGGAGCACAAGCCTGTCACCTGGAGCGGTCCCGCGGATCGTCGCCTCGCTGACCTGGACCCCCCTGATGGTGTTGGCGTAAACCGGGTTCAATTCTCCGGCCGGCAGGACGTATACATCGAGGGATTTGTAGAACCCGGTATTGGTCCAGCGGGCGGTTGTAGCTCCGTTGTCCGAGGGGTCGTAGGAACAGACAGCGTCACCTTCGACCGGATCGGTGTAGGGGCTGGAAGACAGCACGTTGACCGCCAGCTCGTTGAAAGCACTCGCCTCAAGGGGCGTGGTGCAGAGTCCCTGGATACCGATGTCGATCTCCATGTCGGGTACTCCCGAGAGCATCACGCGGTTGGGGTTCTGCCCCGTGGCCGGATCGAAGGGGAAGGTGACAGGGCCGCTGCCGAGAATGTCCTCATCGATCCGGAGGTTGATCCCACCGCCGTAGGTGGTTTCCATGTTGCGCCAGACGATTTCGACCTCCGCCAGGCCGTCCTCTTCGCTGTAGCCGGTCTGGCAGATCTCGAGTCCGGCAACCGGGTTGCACTGGTCGGCTTCACAGCTGATGGTGCAGCAGGAGCCCTGCTGCACGCAGCCGAGGTAGAGCACGTTACCGACCGCTTCAGGTGATCTCCACTCAGGCTGTATGCTGACGCAGTATTCCTGACCCGAGTTCAGTCCTCCGAATATAATTCCCGGGGGCAGGATGGTGTCGTTGATGTCCTGGTTCATCAGCTCGCCGTTGAGGTAGACGAGGTAGCTGTCTGCGCCGACGTTCGCGCCGAAGGTAACGGCGAGCGCACAGTTATCGTTGATCTCCGCCTGGCCGCACTGGATGCTGCTGATGTCGTGGGTCTCGTCGGGAAAGGGCGGCGAGTCGAAAACGATGAGGCTCAGCTCTTCAAGGGTGCCGTTGTTGAGCTCTTCGATGCGAATGAAGTGTTCGCCGGGCTCGAGTCCGGTGAGGTTCAACCCGTTGATGTTATTGCCGGTTTCGAGGATGTCCGGAAGGATCCCGGTGATCGGGTCACCGAACTGCTCGTCATCGACAAAGAGCAGGACTCCATCGGAGTTGGCGGGGAGTGATTCTTCCCAGCGCAGACCGACGACGTTGCAGGGCTCTCCTCCACAGTCTTCCTTGTACAGTTGAGCATCTGCATCGTTACAGGATGATTCAGCATAGTAGAACTGTATGGCCTGGAGGCTGCCCACATCCGCGCCTCCACCATCTCCAGCGCGCTGATTCATGGCGCTGAGGACCTGCTGCTGGTGAGCGCTCAGGGAAGTGACGGTGGCGTTTCTTCCCCGTGAAAGCACCCTGGGCCGGGGTTCAACCAGCCTGTATTGTGCAGACGGCTCCCGCAGCTGCAGGCGGTAGCCTGCCTCCGGCTGGTCCCCGGCCATCAGCGCTGAGGCTGCCAGGGTGAAATAGATCGCAAAAGTAATAATCGACAGCAGATGGTGTCCAACCCTCATGCTTAGCTCCTATAAGAAAAGTCCCACTTGAGTGCCCTCGAGGCGCATGGATTTCCTGTCTGCTGAAGAACCCTGCCTGCCCCATATCCATGCTCCAACAACTCCGAAAAAGAGTTCTTCTTCTTCGAGAATACCACCGGGGTGGGGAGATGGAAGGGTTTTTCAATGTTCCCGTTGCCGGAAACCACCGATTTTATGACGGACCGAATCGGCAGCAGACCCGCTGATAAAGCAGTGTTCGAGGATCCTGGCGGTTAAGCCCCAGACCTCGTGTCGTGAGAGCTGGAAGGTGAGAATTTCCCTCTCCCTCCCGCGAGGATCAACCCAGTGTCCACGTGTTCTGAACAACCCGGGCTGCACCCTGTGGGCCGGAAGGTAGAGCACCTTGTCGACCTCGGCCGGATTCGGCTTCAGCTTCAAGGGGGATTTGATCCATCCGACATAAGGTTTCACGGCATGTCGAAGGCCGGTTTGCTGCCAGTCAAGCTCAGCGATGAGCTCTACCGACTCTGCAGGGATTCCCAGCTCCTCGGCCGATTCCCGAAGTGCGCAATCAAGCATGCCGCAGTCTTCTTTTTCATAGGCCCCCCCGGGGAAGCAGACCTGTCCGGAGTAGGGATCGGTTTCACGTTCAGGTCGCTTCATCAGCAGGACCTGTACCTCATCCTGTTGCAGGATGAGGGGAACGAGGACAGCGAACCGCTTCTCATTCATGGTGATCCACCCCCGGTTCCCAGGGAGAGAGTCTTGCGGAGGTGGGGGACTGGAAGAGGCGCTGACCGGGTCGGGCAGGAATCAGATCGAGAAGGAGCTGCCGCAACCGCAGGTTCCGCTTGCATTGGGGTTGTTGAAAACAAACCCCCGCCCCATGAGGCTGTCCTGGAAATCGACTTCGACCTCGTCGAGGTAGAGGGAGCTTTTTTCATCGATGACAATCTTGACGCCTCCGATCACCTCGACCTTGTCCTTTTCGGAGATGTTTTCGTCAAATCCCATCTTGTAGGTAAACCCGGAGCAGCCTCCACCCACAACCATGAGCCTGAGTCCCGCATTCTCGTTGAGGTTGTTGGATTCCACCTCCCTGGTCATGAGAGATTTGAGTTCCGTCGTGGCGACCTCGGTCAGTGTAATCTGCAATGTAGGGGCCTCTCGTGCTGGAGTCTTATAGACTTCAATGGGGTCAATCCTGTTTTGACCATACCCTCCCAGTATAAGTGCGTAAAGGGAGCGGGGCAAGAAACCTGGGGGCAGGAAGGCTGTTACCGGCCCATGCGAAGTTTTTTCACGGTTTCGACGATTCGGCCGACCGCGTAATGAACCTCGTCTTCGGTGGTAAACCGCCCGAGACCCAGCCGCAGGGTCGAGATAGCCAGCTCGCCGGGGGTGCCGATAGCCTTGAGTACATAGGAGGCTTCGGCGTTTCCTGCTGTGCAGGCTGAACCAGCGGAGGCGGCGAGATCGCCCAGGCTGACAATCAGGGCGCTGCCATCCACGCTGCGGAAGCTGAGGCTGAGATTTCCCGGCAGCTTCCTGGCCGTATCTGCGGGCCCGTTTACGGTGACATCGGGGATCCCTTCGCGAACTCCTGCCAGCAGGAGGTCACGCAACTGCCCGACCCTCGCGGCCTCCTCCTCGAGATCTTCCCGGGCAATCCGGCAGGCCTCGCCCAGGCCGACGATCCCCGGTACGTTGAGTGTTCCCGGCCGGAGCCCCTCTTCCTGTCCACCACCGAGGGCCAGGGGCTCCAGGCGGACCCGGTTTCCTCTTTTTCTTTTGTAGAGTGCGCCGACGCCCTTGGGCGCACAGAATTTGTGACCGGAGATGGACAGCAGCGAGATTCCTGCGGCCTCGACGTCCACCTCAACCTTGCCGGCGGCCTGGGCCGCATCGCAATGCAGGAGGGCTCCTGCTTCTTTGGTGACCTCGCCCAGCTCCCGCAGGGGCTGCACAGTGCCGATCTCGTTATTGGCCGCCATGATGCTCACCATGAGCGTGTGCTCATCGATGACCTCCCGCAGCGCGGCTGCGGTGATAAAACCCTCCGGGTCCGGATTCAGGACCGTAAGCCGCCACCCCTCTTTTTCGATTTTCCTGAGGGGGTCGAGGACAGCGTGATGCTCTGTGCTCTGGGTGATGATGTGGTTTCGCTCACCCGCTGGCTGTCGCGTCACTCCCCGCAGGGAGATGTTGTTCGATTCTGTCGCTCCGGCGGTGAAGTAGATTTCCCCGGGGCTTGCATTGAGCAGGCCGGCCACCTGGGCGCGGGCATCTTCAACCGCTTCGCGGGCGGTCCAGCCATAGGAGTGGGTCTTGCTGGAGGGATTCCCGAAAGAACCCTCCAGGTAGGGGAGCATCGCTTCGAGGACACGGGGGTCGACCGGCGTGGTCGCATGGTAGTCGAGGTACACTTGTTTTTTCATGACAGGCGGGCTATTTTAAATCCTCGGGCATGAAAAACGGCCCACCAAATTTTCGAGCCGGGAAGATTTGTTTTTCGAGTGCACGGCGGCCGTTTCAGTGGCGGCACCCCCCCTGCGCTTCCGCAGGAATCTCCGTCACCAGGAAAGTCGCCAGGCGCCCGGCAGGATTTTCAACCACCTGAGTATCGAGAACCAATGCCAGAAATCGAATACAGTTTCTTCCGCCGGCCGCTGTGTGCAGGGCTTTCTGTCGCGCTCCTTGTGCTGCTCCCTTCGCTGTTCTGTTTCTCCCAGCAGGAGCAGAAAGTTGCAGAGGGCGAGGTGCCAGCCAGCCTGGTCAATTCGATAGGAATGAAACTGGTGGAGGTTAAAAGCGGCGAATTCCTGATGGGATCGAAGAATGAATTCGGCCGCTGGGCGAATGAACACCAGCATAAGGTCCGGATCACAAGTCCTTATAAAATAGGGGCTTTCGAGGTTACCCAGGGAGAATACGAGAAGGTTACCGGCAAGAATCCCAGCCATTTCAGGCCCGGTGGTGGTGGCCAGGAAGACGTCAAGGGGCTCGACACGGGCCGGCTGCCGGTCGACAGCGTCAGCTGGGGGGAGGCGATGGAGTTCTGCCGCAAGCTCTCAGCCCTGCCGGCTGAAAAGAAGGCGGGCAGGGTCTACAGTCTTCCCACCGAGGCCCAATGGGAGTATGCCTGCAGGGCAGGGACCGCGACACCTTTTCACTACGGAGAACAGCTGGGTTCAAAATCGGCTAATTTCGATGGGAACACTCCCTACCTGAAGAGGGAGGATGTGATCAAGGGGATCGACCCGGCAACCATCGCCGGTCCCTACCTCAAGCGGACTACGCCGGTCGGCTCCTATGCTCCGAATGCCTGGGGGATTCATGACATGCACGGTAATGTCTGGGAGTGGTGTTCGGACTGGTTCAGCCCGGTGTATTACAAATCCTCGCCCGAGGCCGATCCGAAGGGACCGGAGAAGGGGACGAAGAAGATCTCGCGTGGTGGCGGGTGGTACTATTTTGCCGCCGGGTGCAGGGCTGCCAGCCGTTACCAGCGTGATCCGGGCCGCAAGCGCAACACCGAGGGCTTCCGGGTGGTCTGTGTGATCGCAGGAAAGTAGCGCGCCGCTTATCAGCTTCCGCTGATTTTCAGGGTCATTCGGTAGGGTTTTTTCCGGGTTCGGACCTCGACCTGGTAGGTCCCTGGCGGAAGGGCCGGCAGTTCGAGCTCGCCACTGACATGAATCTTTTCGTCGTGAATCACCCCGCCTGTGTCTTCAAAGATCACCACTGATACATTTCCTGTGAAGATCTCTCCATTGGGCTTTTTCAGGTCCAGCCGGGTTTTCTTTCCCCTCCTCAGGCTGGCCCGTCCGCGTGGGTTCTTTGCCGGATTGATTTTCACACTGGCAGGAACATGGCCGGGGGTCTCGATACGGAGTCGATAGGCCAGGGGGAAGAGGCCATCGATGAGAATATTTCCCCCGGGAGCAAGGATCGTTCGCTTCGTCCATGGGGCACCGTTTTTCTGGGCTGCCGTCGGGTTCAGCAGCTCCGCCGTGATGGTACATGGTGACCTGATGGGGTCACCGTTTGCAGCGGAGGCAATCTCGAGGTCGTAAACCAGGGTCTGCAGGGAAACGGAAAGCTCGGTAGTTTTTCCCGCAGCGACATCCAGTTTCTGTTCGAAGGGGAATCCCCTGCCGCTCAGCCGGTAGCTGCCAGGCGGCAGGGTGGCGATGGAGAAGTTCCCGTTTTCATCGCTGGAGAATTCCGGGGAGTGCCCCATCTCAGGCAGGCTCAACATCTCCAGCGGAATTACGAAAGGTTTTCCATCGAGGGTTACTTTTCCGGCCAGGCCACCGTTTTCTCGTGGGCCATCTGCCGTCAGGTTGATCGCCCTTCTCTCTCCCGGGCTGAGCTGGAGGAGCTGTTCAGGGTTGGATGCCGACTGTTCTCTTCCGGTCCAGCCCGCATTTTTGCCGGCTGTCGGGGCAGAACTTTTTCCGACGGTGATCCGGATATCGGTGGCGGTTGGAAGGCCGGTGAAGGAATAGCGGCCCTGCTGGTCTGTCCAGGTGCTGCGGGGCCTGCATTCTGTGCCGCTGAGTACAACGGGTACGGATCCGACAGGCTTGCCCTGGCGCGACCTTACCTGGCCTTCTACGGCGGCTCCATTGCCCAGGCTGAGGGGGTGCTTTTGCGACGGATCAGGCAGGGGGAGCGCGATGGGGTCGCTCTGGCAGGCTGCATAGCGTGGATGGGTTACGCGCAGGCGGTAGGTACCTGGTTCAAATTGCCTGAAGCCGAAGTTGCCGCCGGAGTCTGTATAGGTGCTCATCACTGCCCGGGTGGGGCGGGGGACCCTGATTCCATGGAGCATCGTATGGCCGGACCAGGTACCTACAGCGCTGAGCAACTCGACCTGGGCACGGGGTACGGCTTCCTGTTCAAAGGTGACAAGCCCCTGCAGTTGTGAGCGGGAAGGGCTGAGGCGTACAAGGCAGGCCTTCGGAGAGGTCTTTCCATCGAAATCGATGACCGGGGAAACTCCGTACAGGTTTCCTTCACCACTGACTCTCAATCTGAATTTTCCAGCTTCCCCGGATAACCCGACCCGGATCTCTCCTCCATCGAGAGAATGGTAGAGGAGCCCGGCCTGTCTTGCCGGTTGGAAGTCTCCATCTGCCCGCATCTCTACCTCTACCGTTTCCGGCCTGACAGGCAACCCGGTTGAGCTGTCGATCGCATGCGCCCGCAGAGCAAGTCCCGGCAGAAGGGTGATCTCGAAATCGCTGACCTTCCCGGATTTCTTTGCAGTGGAGGTTTCGATGATCTTCTCCTGGTAGCCCACATGTCTCACTCTTATCCTGCCGGGGGCGGGTTGCCCAAGGGCGCATTCCAACAGCCCCAGGTCATCGGTTCGTCCCAGGTACCTGCCGATTGAATCAGACTCTCCCGTGCTCACTGGCCGGTCGGACCAGGCCCGGGCCTCCGCAAGGTAGGTCCCTCTTTCATCAACGACCCTGATCCGGGTGGGGCTGCCATGATTGAGAACAATCTCCAGGGGTTTTTTCTGTCCCGGGCCAGAGGGGGTTGCCCAGGCGAAGCGGGTCAGGCAGCTGGGATGATTGTAAAGTATATGTGTTCTTTCCAGCTGCAGAAGCGGGCTGGACCAGGTTCCATCGGGGGCGGTTTCCACGCTTCCGCAATGTCCCGCACTGCTTGTCCTGAAGCTGACCCTGCTGCCGCCCAGCGGTTCTCCCGCGTTGTCATATACCGTTCCGCCCAGGGTATAGCCTGGGCGGAGGATGGCATCGGCTGCCCGCGTGGTGTTTTTGATGTCAGCCCCGGGAGCTGCCGCTTGAACAGCCAGGGATTCCAGCTGGCCGGGGAAATAATCCGGGTGCGAGAGCTCTATTTTTTTGCTGTCGCGTGGGAGCTTGAAAAGTCCCTGTTTATTTGAGCGAACCTCCAGGTTTCCGCAGCGCACCAGCGCATCGTGGATGGGTTTTTCGCCGGGGTCGACAACACGACCCTCGATGAGGTAGGCCGGGTCGAGGGTGTCGATGATGGAGGCAGGTTGCGCGCTTGCCTCCGGGGAGCCGGTTTTTACCGACGCCGTAGAACTGTTGGAGGGATCACGAAGTTGCAGCCGCTGCTGCCCATTACCCAGGCTGTTGACGACACTCCAGATGCCAAGGCCGATAGCAAGCAGCAGGCAAAAAGTTCCCGCTCGGGGGTTATCCATTTTCGGGGTCCTTTGACCCCTCGAAACGTGCGGCGTACCAGGCATCTGGATTTTATTTCTTCGTCCCCGGCTGCGCAAGCCAACAGGGAGCTTCGGAAGAAAAAATAATTCTTTATTGCCCGGGAACGGCTCCTGGAGGGCTATTTTCTTTTTTTCGCATTCCCCGCAACCTGGCTGATTTGCTGTAAAGCTCCTCAAAGCGCTCGTCTGTATCGGCCTGGTTTTCACACATGGCGTTTTCGACCTTGATGCGCCATTGCTCGATTTCTTCGCGGTTGAGGTCAGGGGGAATGCTGATGAGCTTGCCACCCCGAATCAGGGCACGGCTGAAGGGCCGGGGGAGCTTGAAGCGATCCCAGGAACTGAAGGTCCAGCTGCTCGAGAGGCCGATGCCCATGACAAGGATCGGCAGCCCGGTTTTAGAGGCAATATAGATGGCGCCCTGCTGGAGTTTCATGGGTGGGCCTCGCGGTCCATCCGGGGTGATCGCGATCCTGACGTTTTCACCCGGATTGCTGACCAGCTCTCTGATGGCACCGACAAATCCGCGGGTGGTAGATCCCCTGATGGTTTCCACCCCGAGACCATTGAGGACCCTGGAAATCATCTCTCCATCAGAGTGCTGGCTCACAAGGGTTCGAAAGCCGTTATCGGGAAAGGAGGTGGCGAGGGTAAAGAGGCGCTGATGCCACACCAGGACAATCATTCCCGGCGCAGTGACCCATCCATCTTTTTCTTCAAGTTCATCGGAAGAGATGCGCTTGCGGAGGCTCCAGGTCCAGAGGCGCACCAACGGGGGGGCCAGCCAGCCGGCCAGCCAGTTCCTCAATCGTCGTCTTCTCTTGCGGCCGAGCATTAATATTCCGCCTTTTTCATGATGTTGTTGATGCTCTTATGGCTGGTCCTGCTTGTCAACAGTCACCACGGGTCTATAATCTTACTCTTGTGTTTCGATCAACCTTTTTAACTTCAGTGACCTCAATGAACAGGCATGCAGGAATCCAGTAGCTTACAGGGCCCCATGGCTCCATCCGCCGAAGACCTGGTACGACTGGGCGGAATAGATTATTTGAACGCGCTCCCGTTGCTCTGGGGCCTTGGTGAATCGTCCGACAGGCTGGCCCTCGGCTACCATGTGCCGAGCCGGCTGGCGCAAATGCTCGATTGTTCAGAGCTCGATGTGGCCCTGGTCCCGGTGGTTGCCTGTATCGAGCGGCCTGATTACCAGGTGGTGCCCGGGATTGGAATTTCAAGCTACGGCGGTGTTCGCAGTATCCGGCTTTTTCATCGTACCAACCTGCGCAAGGTCAGGCGCGTCGGGCTCGATACCTGCTCGATGACTTCTGCTCTCCTGACCCGGTTGCTCTTTCGGGATGCATGGGGTGGGGAGCCCGAGTTTGTGTCCTGTGACCCCGCAGCCATGCGGAGCTGCCTCGAAGGCCGGAATGAGGAGCTGGCTGGTCTCGATGCTGTTTTACTCATCGGGGATGCTGCGCTGGAGGGTGATTCATTTCCCGGCTGGCAGGACCTCGACCTTGGGACCGAGTGGACACGAATGACGGGGCTTCCCTTTGTTTACGCCTTCTGGGCCTGCAGGGCGGAGGTGGTCGAAGATGTGGGCTTCCGAAGGTTTCTTTTAGAGCGTCTCTCGCAGGCAAAGGAGGAGGGGCTCGCGAGGATTGACGAGATCGTGGCAGGGGCTGCCTTGCCGGCAGGATTTGACCAGGCTGCTGGAATCCACTATCTCAGACACCTGATCAACTATGATCTCGGCGAGGACAAACTCGAGGCGATGCGGCTGTTCTTTGACCGGCTGTATGCTGCGGGCTTGCTGGAGAAACCCTTTAAATCATTGAGCTTCCTTACCTTCTGATCCTCCATCAGACGGCTCGGGGTCATGAACCTCCGCAGCGGCTTCAGCGCGTGCGAGCAGGGTGTAATAACGGTCCCAGGAGTTGAAGAGGCCCGACCCGAATGCCGCCAGCACAGCGGCTCCCAGCTCGGAATCTGCAAGAGCTGTGGTTGTATCCAGCACCGTATAGGAGCTGCTCTCGATCTCCCCCTGCGCCCCTGTAGCAGCTTCTTCACCAGCATCCGTCTCTTTTCGCTGGAGGACGAGGTGGTTATCAACCGCTGAGCTGCACAGCAGGTAGCCCTCCGGAACAACAGGGTCTGGATGGTCTCGTTCGTTGCCGATTGCGTAGACAGGTGCCTGGCCATCGTCGGGGGCCCAGATTTTTTCCGAGCGCAGATCGCCGCTGGGGATCATGGCCGCCATGCGCGAGGTGGCACCAGCCACGATCCAGAGACTGCCCGGAAGGCCGCACTGGCGCATGCCGTCCTTATTGAGCCGTCCGGTGGGGGCTGAGCTGCGGAATACGGGAGGGAACCATTTTTCCTGCAGCCCTGATGCCACCAGCTTTTTTCTGTCCCAGTCACACCGCTGCCGGCAGAACAGGTCCATGGAACAGACACTCGTTGCATCGGTGGCCATGGATCCGCACATCTTGAAACGGAAGAAATCCTTGGGTGACAGGACGAGGGAGACCCGGTTCTCCATACGGGGATTTTCACTGAGCCATCGCCTGAGATCTTCCAGGATCCTGCTGCCTGGAAGCAGGCGTACATCATTGAGGGGTTCAAAGTCCGGGTCGAGAGCGACCCAGCCGTCTGGTCCACTGAGGCCAATGCCCCAGATCTTGCGGGAGTCCACCGGCAGGCTGCTATAGAGCTCCTGGAGTGCAAAGCCCCCGGCTCGAAGCCATTCGGCAGCGGGAATGGAGAGGACCCCGGTGCCTGCTTCTTCGACTCCTCCGGCGATGGCCGCATCGGCTCTTGCTGCCACGCTGAGGTCGCGTCCGAGAGACAGGGTCTTTACCCTCTCCGATTGAAAATCGATGCCAAGGAAACTGATCACAGTAGATCGGAGACCACGTCTCGTTCCTGTTCGAGTTCACTGACACTGGTGTCAATCCGGGCACGGGAAAACTCGTTAGTTTCCAGGCCCTGTACGATCTCCCAGCCGGAAGAGGTCGCCTGGATCGGGAAGGATGCGATAAGGCCTTCTGTAATTCCATAGCTGCCATCAGAAACGACGGCGGCCGAGGTCCAGTCGTTCTCCGCAGTTCCATGATGGAAGGTTCTCACATGGTCGCAGATAGCGCTGGCTGCCGAGGCGGCTGAAGATTTTCCCCGGGCCTCGATCACCTCCGCCCCCCGCTTCTGTACCCGGCTGATGAAATCTCCCTGGAGCCATTGCTCGTCATCGATAACAGAAGCCGCCGGTTCTCCCGAGATGAGTGCATGGTGGTAGTCAGGATACTGGGTGGCGCTGTGGTTACCCCAGATCGTGACCCGCTCGACCGCGCTGACATCGACGCCGGACTTTACAGCCAGCTGGTTGACAGCCCGGTTGTGGTCCAGGCGCGTCATAGCGAACCAGCGCTCGTCAGGAATCTCCGGGGCGTTGTGCCGTGCAATCAGGCAGTTGGTATTGCAGGGATTGCCGATAACAAGCACCCTGACGTCCGGGGCGGCCTTTTGCAGCGCCTTGCCCTGGCTTACGAAGATGGGGCCGTTTTCCCTGATCAGGTCGCCACGCTCCATCCCCGGTCCGCGGGGTTTTGAGCCTACCAGCAGAGCCCAGTTGACATCGCTGAGAGCGGCATCCGGGTCATCGCTCAGGTCAAGGCCTTCCAGGAGTCCGAAGGCGCAGTCTTCCAGCTCGAGCGCGACTCCCTCGACGACCTTCATGGCGGGCGGGATCTCGAGAACCTTCAGGCGAACCGGTTGGTCCGGTCCGAAGATGGCGCCTCGTGCAATTGAAAAAAGCAGGCTGTAACCGATCTGGCCGGCTCCGCCTGTTACGGCAACCGTGATTGGGGAAGGCATTTGCCTTGTCTCCTTCTGTGAAACTGGTTCTTGCTGAAGAGAGATCTTTAGCGGCAGGAAGCATCAAGGTCCAGAAATATCCTGCCACTTCATCAAGGTTCAGGAGGATTTAGCGACCATCCGCTCGTAGGCCTCCTGCAGCTCGGTGAATTTCTCGTGGGCGATTCTCTGGAAATCCTCTCCCATATGGTGAACTTTGTCGGGATGGTATTGAACAGCCAGCTTGTGGAATGCCCGGCGGATTTCAGCCTGGGATGCGTTTCGCTCGACACCGAGGATTGTCCAGGGCCCGATGAGTTCCGGCTGGCGGGGCGGTGGCCGGGCTCGTTCTTTCCTGTCTTGTTCGCCGGTGGCTTCCTGTTTTTGTTTTCTTTCATCCTGCTTGTTTTCGTCGGAGGTTTTTGCCCGCCCGAGCAGGAGGAGTCCCTTCAGAAGTCTTTTGATGAAGCCGCCGCTGTAGCGGTAGTCCCCGTCGTGTTCAAAATAGTAGCGCCGCCTCTCTTCGTTTGCAGCGTACCAGCTTATTGTCCTGATGAAGTCCTGGGGCTGCCCGATAAACCGTCCCAGGATGTAGTCCAGCAGCATCGGGTGGGAGTCAGGAGAGCTGAACCAGCGTCCCCGCCGGGTTTTTTCACAATGGTTTCGCCGGTTGCAGGAGGTGCAGGAGTACATGCGGTAGGGGCCACCCTCCCGTTCGCTCCGGGTCCGCAGGATCGCGTCCCTCAACAGGTAGTCGAGGTTCAGGCCGCTTCCGCAATACCAGCAGTTGAGTGACGGGGTTCTTTGACGGTCGGCGGAAGATGATTTTTTTTCTGTCATGGGTCAGAGAATGAGCATCGCATCGCCGTAGCTGAAGAAGCGGTACTCCTGCTCAATCGCTTCTTTGTAGGTGGCCAGGAGGCGCTCTCGTCCCGTGAGGCTGCTGACGAGCATCAACAGGCTGCTGCGGGGCAGGTGAAAATTGGTGATGAGCCCGTCGACGAGCCTGAATTTCCAGGGTGGGCGGATGAAAAGGTGGGTTCGCTGGCTGAAGGGAGCCTCGAATCCGCCGTCGGCGAAGCTCTCGAGCGCGCGTACCGTGGTGGTTCCCACCGCGATGATTCTCCTGTTCTCCTGGCGGGCATTGAGAAGTCTTGCCGCTGTTTCAGAGGGGACCTCCACCCGCTCCCCGTGGAGCTTTCCTGAATCGAGGGCCTCCTGGCTGAGGGGCTTGAAGGTGTCGAGGCCAATATGCAGGGTGAGCCGGAGAATTTCTACCCCGGCTGATTCCAGCTGGCGGAGGGCTTCAGGATCGAGGTGCAGCCCGGCGGTCGGTGCGGCTGAGGATCCCGGCACCCGTGCATACACCGTCTGGTACCGCTCACTATCGTGGGATGATTCACGTTCCTGTGGTTCACGGGAGATGTAGGGCGGCAGCGGGATCTCTCCGATTTTCTCTGCCAGCGATCTTACCTCGGTGGGGTCCAGTTCTTCCCCGGCACGATTGAATGAGACGATAAAGGTCTGGCCCTTGCGCACGAGGCATCTGATTCCTGTTTCCGGGTCTTTTTCCAGCTGCAGAGTACGGCCCTCGGCGAAGGCCTTTCCCGGCTTGAGGAGAACCTGCCAGGCCTGCTCACCCTCCAGTGCCACAGGTTCCAGCAGGAGAACCTCGACCTTTCCGCCACTCTCTTTCTGTGCCCTCAGTCGTGCGGGAAGAACCCGGGTCTCGTTGAGCACCAGGACGTCTCCGGCGCGCAGGTAGTGCGGGAGGTCGCTGAAGGTCCTGTGTTCGAGACCGGGGCCGGAGCGTTCGAGGACGAGCAGCCTCGAAGCTGAACGCCGTTGGGCAGGATGCTGTGCGATCAGCCCGGGGGGGAGCGGGTAATCGTAATCATCCAGCGAGATGGAAAGTTCGGCTCTCTCCTCGCTCACCTTGTTTCCAGGACCTCAATTTCCATATTGCCGAGAAAAGGCAGGAGCCCGATGAATATTTCGGAGATGGAGGTGTTGTCGAGGGCCGATACAGACAGGGCGATGTGGTCGGCCTCTACCTTTCCTTTTCCAATCGTTGCATCGAGTGGGACCCACTTGCCTGTATAGACTTCTGTCCACATATGTCCTACGAAGCTCTTGCGGTAGTAAACCAGGCCGGCGACGACCCGGGAGGGGATTCCTGCCGCCCGGCACATAGCGGCCATCAGGACGGCGTGTTCGGTGCAGTCTCCCTGGCGGGTCTCGAGAACCTCTTTCGCGGTGGCGAAGGCGGTGCCGAGGTTTTTTTTGCGGATGTAATTGTAGACCCATTTTTCCAGTTTCCGGGCCACCTCGAGGCTGTTCTTTTCATTTCCCGCAGCTTTTTTTGCCAGCTCGATGATCCGGGCATCGTCGGACTGGATATAGGCCGTCGAGGAGAGGTAGAGCTTCAGCGGGGGGGTGGGGTTGATGGGCAGCTCACGGGCCGCATCCTGTCGCACTGTCTGTACCCTCAAATGCCAGGTGCCTTTTTCCGTGGTGGCGGTGAGCTGGTGGCCGGCTGCGCCGGAATCTAACAGTTGAACCGGCTGCTTGCTGTCACGGAGCCTGAGCCTGTAGAGGATCTCTTCACGTTTCCAGCCGAGGAAACGTCCAAGTGGAATTCCGCTTGAGAAGAAGATCTCCGGTGGCGAGCTGAAGTCGGTCGCCACGATTTTTTCCCTGCTTGAGAGCATGGTCTCCAGCCCGAGATAGGGCATGCTGCTCCTGACCGATTGCCCCGCGTCGGTGATCCACTCCAGGAGTACCAGGCTGTTGCCGGGGGCCAGCTCCAGCCGGCTCTCGATGCGCCGGAGCTTTCCCTCGCGTGCCTGGAGCGTGCTGATCTGCCGGATGCAACGTGAGAGGTCCGACATGAAGACAACGACCTCCACCCGGTCGCCTTTTTTCTTCAGCGTCGAGCTGATTTTTTTCGTGGTGTGCTGTAAGCCCCGTGTTGCAGGGTTGAAGGGGATTACCTGTTTTCGAGGTGGGGAATTTCCAGAGGTAACCTCGAGCTCCATCCGGTCGGGCGAGATCATCTTCCCGATTGTAGTGACAGCCTGCTGCGCTTTTTTTTCTTCTTTTCTGAACCCGAGGATCTTTCCAGCGGCGTCTTCGCGCATCTCGAGGCGTTCCTCAACCGTGGTTTTTTGAGTGCCGCGTCTCATCGTGATCCTGGTGAAGGAGATGGTCTCGAGCTCGCCATTTTCTCCTTCCAGCTTACGCAGCAGGCTGTAGCCTGCCGCCTTGCCCTGCAGATGCACCAGGTGCCATTCATCTCCCTGGCGGGCTGTTTCGGTATCTTCAGCTGGGAGGCTGCCACCGAGGCAGACCGCTATCATGCCGGCTGCCAGGAGGCTGGGAAGGAGCCGGGTTTCCAGGCCGTCGGTCAGCTTGAAGCGGGTGTGCGGTCTCATCGGCAGCTTGTGATGGGAATACCTTCAAGGTTGAGATCGTCGAGGCCGCTGTAGAAGGCAAACAGGCGGCTGGCGAGAAGGAGCTCTCCGTGGCCAAGGTGTTCGGAATTGAGGACGATCTCAGAAAGCCCGGCTTCATCGACAAAATATTCGAAGCGGCGGTGCCCGGCGATTTCTGGATATTGTTTTTTCAGTGCCGGCGCCTTGTCGTTTTCACGGTGGTAGCGTGAAAGGTCACCGCCCGGGTCTGTGCACGCGCTGCGGAGGACCTCTTCGTGAAAAAAGGCGCGGGTAAAGACGGAGACTGGTATCAGCCGGAAGCCTGCCGAGGGATTTTCCAGGCAGAGGTCAACCCACTGCACTGGATTCTCACTTCCGTTCTGCGAGGGGGTTTTCTGTACCGAGAGTTCGAGCGGCCCGTGGGCTTCTGCTGCAAGCTGCAGCAATTCACCTACGGGGAGGGGGCGGCGGCAGCCGGCTGCTATGTTCATACGCTGCAGCCCCCGGCGGAGCTGTTCACTCCCGGTGTTGAGGGCCGGACTCGTAAGCAGGGCCGTCATCCCCAGGGCGGTTATGGCAACTGGAGCGAGGTCTCCCTCTACAGGAAACCGGTGTCGCTGGCGAAGGTTCTCAAGGGTCCTGTCGTGGAGCTCTTCGCGGTCAATTGAGTCTGAAAGGAACAGGCCGAGTGCATCGACAATGGCCTCCTGGCATTCCTGCGGGCTCTCGTCCCCGGCTGAGCTGTTTATGGAGCCGCCCTGTGTCTCGTCTTCGAGGATGGTTCCTGCAGCACGAAGCCGCCGGGCTTCAAACGATCTGATCCTTGATTCCATCAACAAAAATCGATCTCCCTCGAAGGCACCCGCTCATTTTTCCTTCCGGCAGCGTGGAGCCACCGGTGAAAGGATGTCTTCGAATGAAATGTTTTCTTTTTTTATTTCCCTCAGAGGGGCCCCGCCGGGCTCTGCTTCCCAGCCGGGCAACCATCTCTTTGCCAACTCGGTAGGACATTGTAGGTCCCGATCAGAAGGCCTTTAAGAAATTAATGGGGAAAAAGAAGGAGGTGGAGGCCGGGGCTGGAGCGGATTGGTTGATTCCCGGGAACGACGGATAGCGTTTCGCCCAGACTTTCCTCCTTGCAATCCGGGGCTGCAATGCAAAAATGCGCGACGGCTTAACTGTCGGCGCTTTTTTTTGGGTTCCATGCTCAATATAAATATTCTTCGAGAGAATCCGGACCTGGTCAAGGAGGGTGGGCGCAAGAAGCACATCCCCTGCGATGAGGCGGTTGATTGTATTCTCGACCTCGATGAGAAGAGGAAGAAGCTTCTCTTTGAGAGCGAAGAGCTTCGTGCTGCCCAGAAAAAAGTCGGCAAGGAGATCGCCACTCTCGAGGGCGACGAGAAACAGGCGATGATTGCCGAGATGGGAGAGATCGCCGGGCGCATCAAGGCTTATGAAAAGGAGCTCGGTCCTCTCGAGGAGGAGCTCGAGAGCCAGATGCTGCTTGTGCCTAATATCCCGGCACCCGAGGTTCCCGATGGGAAGACCGATGAAGACAATGTACTCGTGCGCGAATGGGGTGAGGTTCCGCAGTTTGATTTCCCCATCAAGGACCACCTCGAGATCGGCGAAGAGCTCGACCTGATCGACATGAAGGGGGCCGCCAAGCTGGCAGGCTCCAGGACCTACATTCTCAAAAATGAAGGCGCATTGCTTGAGCTCGCGGTGCTTCAGTTCACTCTCAACCACCTGGTAGAGAAGGGGTTTTCTCCCATGCTGGTACCCACCCTGGTGCGCCGTGAACCGATGGTGGGTACGGCCTATTTCCCAGGCGGCGAAGAGCAGGCTTACGCCTGCGAACGAGACCGGAAATACCTGATCGGCACCTCCGAGGTTCCGGTGACGGCCTACCATAGCGGGGAGATTCTTGCGGAAGCAGACCTGCCGAGACTCTACGCGGGATATTCGACCTGTTACCGCAGGGAGGCAGGAGCGGCGGGAAGGGATACCAGGGGGCTCTACCGGATTCACCAGTTCAACAAGGTTGAGCAGGTCGTGGTCTGTCGCAACGACGATGAAGAATCGCTTCGCTTTCACGAGTTCATCCTGGCCAATGCGGAAGAAGTCGTCCAGGCCCTCGAGCTTCCCTACCGGGTTGTCAATGTCTGCGGGGGAGACCTTGGACAGCCGCAGATACAGAAATTCGACATCGAGACCTGGATGCCCTCGCGTGACAGCTATGGGGAGACCCACAGCGCCTCCCGCTTCCATGATTTCCAGTCGAGGCGTCTCGATCTCCGTTACCGGGACGAGGCCGGCAAGGTACACTTCTGCCACACCTTGAACAATACAGCTATTGCCAGTCCGAGAATCCTGATCTCTATTCTTGAAATCAACCAGGAAGCCGATGGAAGGGTCAGGATCCCTGATGTGTTGCAATCCTATATGGGAGGCAGGGAGTATATAGGTCCGAAGTGAGGGTTTGCTTGCAGCCGATGTAGCAGGGATCGCCCCTTGTGGGGGTAAAAGCCGTGGAAAAAAAGTGCTCACTCCAGATAATGTGGAGTTGAGGAAGAGAGTTGGAGTAGTCATTTGTCTCAGAAATGCGCCAGGTTGGCTCTTGAAGACGGCACCGTTCTGCGCGGAATCTCGATTGGCGCGGAGGGAGAGTCTGTTGGAGAGGTCGTATTCAATACTTCCCTGACCGGGTACCAGGAAGTGTTCACCGATGCCTCCTACAATGGGCAGATGGTGGTCATGACCAACCCCCTGATTGGCAATTACGGAGTCAATCCTGACGACGAGGAGTCCCGCGCGCCTGCACTGCGCGGTGTTATCGTGCGTGAGCTCAGCCGGCGCCCCTCAAATTTCAGGAGCAGTGAGCACCTGGGCGATTACCTCGCACGTCACGGTGTGGTTGGAATATCCGGTATCGACACCCGGGCGGTAACAAAACTTTTGCGGGTGGAGGGCTCGCTCAAGGGAGTGATCTCGACCTCCGATGAAGAAGATGAAGCCCTGGTGGAGCGGGCCAGGAGCTGGGATGGGCTCGGCGGACTCGACATGGTGGGCGAAGTGACCTGCAAAGAGGCGCAGGTATGGGAGCAGGGCTTCAACTCGCCCTTCTCAAGCTGCTTTAAGGACAACCGCTCTGCTGAGCGTCTCGGTGAAGGGCTCGAAATCGTAGCCTTCGATTTTGGAGTTAAATACAACATCCTTCGTATCTTCCACGAGATGGGTTTCAAGGTGCACCAGGTGCCGGCGGATACGACCGCAGAGCAGGTGCGTGAGCTGGACCCCGATGGAGTATTTCTCTCCAATGGTCCGGGCGACCCTGAGGGGCTTCCTTACGCGATCGAAACGATTCGTTCGCTGATGGGGGACTACCCGATCTTTGGTATCTGCCTGGGCCACCAGCTGACAGGATTAGCCCTCGGGGGTACTACGGAAAAACTGAAATTCGGGCATCACGGAGGGAATCACCCGGTCCTGAATACAATGACTGGCAAGGTTGAGATCTCCGTTCAGAATCACTGTTATGCCGTTGTGCCGGATTCCTTTGAGACGGACCAGGTGGAACCGTACTTCATCAACCTCAACGACCAGACCATGGAGGGGCTTTATCACAAGGAGATTCCCCTCTTCACAGTACAGTTCCATCCCGAGGCGGCGCCCGGTCCGAACGATTTCACTTTTCTTTTCGATGATTTTGCCCGGATGATTCGCAGCGGAAAGCCTTTACCAGAGGTACCGCAAATCTGGGAGAAGCCGGCAGAAGTTTAAAGCTGGAGCAGGTTACGGCCAACCAGGCCAATCAGGCCGACAGAGAGACAGAGATGATTATTTCGAATCAAGTCAAGTCAACACAGCACAGCTGCGTGGTAGGGTTGCAGTGGGGAGATGAGGGCAAGGGGAAGATCGTGGACGTCCTCTCTGCTGAAGCCGATATCGTGGTCCGCTACCAGGGGGGAGCTAACGCGGGGCATACTGTGCAGGTGGGCGACAGGGAGTACATATTCCATCTCGTTCCTTCCGGGATTCTCAAGGAGGGAACGGTCTGTATCATCGGCAACGGCGTCGTCATTGATCCCCGGGCGTTGATCGAGGAGTTTGATGGACTGCTTGAAAACGGCCTCGACCACGAAGCGAACATCATGATCAGTGACAGGGCTCACGTTGTTCTTCCCTATCACGGGGCTCTCGATGAGGCAAAAGAGAGCGCCAGTGAGGATGGGAAGATCGGGACGACCCTGAGGGGCATCGGCCCGTGCTATACCGACAAGGCCTCGAGGGTCGGTCTACGGATGTCAGAGTTCGTCGACCCTGATCGTTTCAAGGAACGTCTTACCCGGATAGCCGACCTGAAAAACCGTGAGCTGGAGAGCCTTCACGGCCGCGAGCCTATCGATGCCGCGACAGTTTTCGAAGAGTACTCCGCCTATGCTGACAGGTTGCGGCCGCGGGTCTGCGATGTGACTGCCTATCTCCATGAGCAGGATTCCAGTGGAGCCAATATTCTTTTCGAGGGAGCCCAGGGGGCCCTGCTCGATATCGACATGGGAACCTATCCTTATGTGACCTCTTCGAATACTTCATTCCTGGGCCTGGGGGCTGGCACAGGTTTTTCAGCCCGGAAGGTGGACAGGGTTCTCGGGATCACCAAGGCTTATGCTACGCGGGTCGGGGAGGGGCCTTTCCCCAGCGAGATGGCTGATGAAGCGGGTGAGAGCCTGCGCGAGGCGGGCGCCGAATTCGGGGCCACGACAGGCCGCCCCAGGCGCTGCGGCTGGCTTGATATTGTCGCCCTGCGCCGGGCGATTCAATTCGGCGATGTGGATGCCATGGTCGTGACCAAGCTCGATGTTCTCGATCATCTCGATGAGATCAAGGCGGCTGTTTCCTATACCGTCGATGGCGTTGAGACAGACCAGTTCCCGGCCTCGGTCGATTGTGAAATCACCCCCCATTACAGGTCTTTTCCCGGCTGGCTTGAAAGCACCGCGGAGTGCCGTTCGTTTGAGCAACTGCCCGAGAAGGCACGACAGTATCTGCAGTTTATCGCGGATGCGGCGGGGTGCCCGATCGCTATCGTCTCGGTGGGTAAGGAGCGGACCCAGATCGTCACTCTTGATCCCTGGCTGGAGCCCGGGACCAATGGGGAAGGGGACTGATCTTGGCAGCCTTCTCCTCGCAACAGCTTCCTGCTCACATTGCTTTTATCATGGATGGCAATGGGCGCTGGGCGCGGACCCGTGGGCTTCTCAGGATGCGGGGTTACGAGGAAGGTGCCGGTGCGTTGAGAAGGATTACGACGCGTTGCCGGGAGCTGGGGGTCAGCGAGGCGACGTTTTTTGCTCTCTCTACGGAGAATTACCAGCGACGTCCCTCTGCGGAGATTCGTTTCCTGATGAAGCTCCTGAAGACCTACCTTATCAGGGAGCGCCCCATGTTGATGGAGAACGGGATCCGCCTTACGACCATTGGCGATATCAGCGCCCTGCCTGCGGATGTCCAGGAGACACTGGAGGAGACCCGGAGCCTGAGTGCGGACAATGACCAGATGGTTATGCGACTCGCACTCAATTACGGTTCCCGGCAGGAAATCCTTACCGCGGTTCGCAGGATCTGCCAGGAGGTGAAAGAGGGAAGAATAGACCCGGAACGCCTCAACGAAATAACCGAGGATTCGTTTGCCGCCTACCTGGGCGATCCCCAGATGAAGGATCCTGACCTGGTGATTCGAACCGCCGGGGAATACAGGCTGTCGAATTTCCTGCTCTGGCAATCATCTTACAGTGAGCTGTGGATCACCAACGAGCTGTGGCCGGATTTTGACGTTGAGCATCTCGAACAAGCGGTTGAAGATTTTGTCAGTCGTGATCGAAAATACGGTGCGGTCCTCGATGGTGTTTCACGCGAGAACTCACCAGGCTCCGGCGGGATCTGAGCTGGATCCCGGGTTACGGGAGGTGACAGGCTTGAAACACCTTATTGGTATGATTTACAGAGCGGCATGGGGGAGACCGGTCCCCGGGAAGGAACCGCTTGGGCGCTAAACAGATTCGTTACCTGCTGGGGGTTGTCCTGGTGCTGTTTGTCGCCGGAGTCCTGGCCCTGGATGCGTGGCTTGGGCAAAGACTGGCCGGCTCTGCGATACTCGTGGTCATGGGGCTGGTGGGGTACCTCGAGTATTCAAAGATGGCCACAGGGAGAGCGCTGGGTCTGCAGTCCCTGCCGGGCTTCCTGGCTGTCGCATGGTTCCTCGGCCTGGCCTGCTGGCCCTGGGGGACCGAAGGTTTCAAGTTTGGGAGTGGTGAACAGGAGCTGGTGATTGTCGGTGTTTTCGCCCTGGTGCTGTTCTCCTTCCTGGCGGTTTTATTTCGCAGTGATTTTTCCGAAGGGGCCGGGAAGATTGCCAGCACAGTCCTGGGGGCCCTTCTTTGCGGCTTGTTTTTTTCTTTTATGATCAGGATTTACTGCAGGTCAGAAGATGTCCTGACAGGAGCCGTTTTTGTATTCGGAGTGAAACTGACGGACATCGGTGGTTACGTGGCCGGTTCGACCATTGGCCGGGTTAAATTTCTTAAGGTAAGTCCAAATAAGACCTTAGAGGGATTCCTGGCGGGTTTTGTGCTGGTTGCAGCCTGGTTCGGGCTGGCTGCCAATTCAGGCTATGTGGCCGATCTTAAATTTGGATGGCTACCTGCGATTGCCCTTGGGATAATTCTCGCTTTCAGCGCCGCTATCGGCGATCTGAGCGAATCCCTCATAAAACGACTTTACGGTGTCAAGGATTCCGGGTCTCTATTGCCGGAGTTCGGTGGGGTTCTGGACATTATCGACAGCTTTATTTTCAGTGGATTCGTGTTCTGGTACCTCCTTCCCTACTGGTCTTGACGGTCATTACATGGAATTAGCGATCGAGGTGGCTTCCCAGGAAGAGGCCATGTTTATTTTCGGGGCGGGGGATGCCCATCTGCGGGAGATTCGTGACGGCCTGGAGGTCCAGGTCGCTGCACGAAGCGGGATTGTGCACCTCGAGGGCGCGGAGGGACCGGTTCATCATGCCCACAGGCTCCTGCAGGACATGATAGAAATCTACAGGGCGGGGGACGAGCTGCCGGAGCTGTATGTCGAGTCCCGGATCGCCAGGCTGAAGGCAGATGCTGAAAGGCAAGAGGGTGAAGAAGAGGAAGCTTCCGGGGATAAGGGCAAAGAGAGGAAGCTGACTTCGAAGGAGCGAGCGACCATCAGGAACCTTGCCCGCTCCGGTGGCCAGGAAAAATACATCGAATCCATACTGCGTAACGAGATGATCTTCTGCATCGGGCCGGCCGGTACCGGCAAGACCTACCTGGCCGTTCGCCTGGCAGTCGATGGTTTGCGTGCAGGGGATTACCAGAAGCTCATCCTCTGCCGTCCGGCGGTGGAGGCGGGGGAGAAGCTCGGCTTCCTGCCCGGCGATTTCCAGGCCAAGGTCAACCCTTACCTGCAGCCGCTCTACGATGCGCTCAACGATGTGCTGGGGATGGAGCAGGTCAAGCGCTACATCGAGCGTGAGATCATTGAGATTATACCGT
>CAJWZY010000003.1 GCA_913050545.1 uncultured bacterium
CAGGGGCTTGCCGTCGATGGTGAGCTTCTCTACGTTGCCGACAGCGAAAACCATGCGCTGCGCGTTGTCGATCTCTCCACGAAGACCGTCTCGACCCTGGCCGGTGATGGGGTCCAGGGCAGGGATTATACCGGTGGCGGCAAGGGCCGGACACAGCAGCTCAGCACCCCCTGGGACGTTACCGTCGACCGTTCCAGTGTGTATATCGCCATGGCGGGCACTCACCAGATCTGGATTTACGACAAGAAAAAAGGGACTGTGAAAAACTACAGTGGGACCGGTCGGGAACAGAACAGCAACGCGCCCGACCGTCTCCTGGCGGCCTGGGCCCAGCCATCCGGCCTGAGCATTGGCCGTGGAAAACTTTATATTGCCGACAGCGAGAGCAGCACGGTTCGTGCAATCGATCTTGAAAGCGGTGCCACCTCTACCCTGGTAGGAGGAGAGGATGCTGAGCCGAGGAATCTCTTCGCCTTCGGAGATGTCGATGGCGTCGGGGAGAAGGCCCGCCTGCAGCATGACCTCGGGGTGCTCTGGCTCGAGGCCAGTGCCCGGCTTGCCGTGGCCGATACCTACAACCATCGACTCAAGCTGCTGGATCCCGCGAAAAACCATGTAGCCAGGTGGATCGGTTCCGGCAAGCCCGGCCTGCGTGATGGCAAGGGGCTCGAGGCGCAGTTTTCGGAGCCCTCCGGGTTTGCGCTTGCCCCCGGTGGCAAGCAGCTATTTATCGCCGACACGAACAACCACGCAATCCGTATCGCTGACCTGGAAACTCTCGAGGTCAGCACGCTCAAGCTCCAGGGGGTTCCGGTGCCCCTCTCCCCGCTCGCCCCGCGCAGCCAGCGTCTCGCTGATCTGCCCGGCACTGTCGAGGTAAAGAGCAAGGGTCTGAAGCTTGAAGCCGGCGCCGGTGGCAAGCTGGTGCTCAAGCTTGCGCTTCCACCGAAGCACTACTATTCGAAATCGGCCCCGAGTCGCTGGCAGGTCCTGGCTTCAGCTTCGTCACCTGTCCTGTTGAAGGAGGCCGCTGCCCAGGGAGCTCTCGGCGCGGGTGGCGACATAGTCATCCCCCTGGAGGCTGTAGTTTCCGGAGCCAGTGGAGAGGTGCTGGTTGAAGCCCTGGCCTACTATTGCGATGATGCTGGTGCCTGCAAAGTTTCGGGAGTGATCTTCAAGGTCCCCGTATCGGTTGGAGCGGGCGGAGCGGCAGAGGTAGTGCTTGAGCACACCTTCGGGCTCGAGGCGCCTGATTTCAGCAATCCCTTCAAGGTCGGCGAGAAATAGTTCGCGGATTCGTTTCGATTTCGTTTCAGCCGCGGTAGAGAACAGCTAAATGTCAACAGGCCCAGGACTGTCCGATTTCAGTTTTACCTTTCTCGGGACAGGTACCTCGGCAGGTGTCCCCGTTATTGGCTGTCAATGCGAGGTCTGTACTTCGGATGATCAGCGTGACCGGCGTCGACGGGCGAGCATCTGCCTGCAGTTCACCGATGGAGGAGGCCAGGAACGGGTTATCCTGGTGGATACATCGCCGGATCTTCGTGCCCAGGCCCTCGACCTTCGACTCGATCGTTGTGATGCGATTCTCTTTACCCATGATCACGTTGACCATACCTTCGGGCTTGATGAGGTGCGCAGGTTCAATGCGGTTATGGGGTCCTCGATAGATATTTACGCTGAGAAGGAGACCCTCGATTTCCTGCACAGGGTCTACCGCCATATCTTTGAGGCGGAGAAGAACATCAACAGGTCCTTTGTCGCCAGCCTGCAGGAGCATGAGCTCCGGGTGGGGGAGGTTCTCGACATCTTCGGACTCCGTTTTACACCGCTTCGGTTGCTTCATGGTCGCCAGCCGGTGCTGGGGTTCCGGATCGAGGCTCTTGACGGCGCTGGCGGGGTGGCACCGTCGCAACCTGGCCCCTTGCCGCTGGCTTACTGCACCGATGTTTCAGAGATTCCCGAGGAGAGCTGGGGCCAGCTTGGCGAGCTGAAGACCCTGGTGCTTGACATGCTCCGACCGCAGCCCCATCCGACACATTTTTCTACAGCGGAGGCCGTATCGGCGGCTGAGAAGATCGCCCCCGGGCAGACGTTCTTCACTCATATGACCCACGATATCTCGCATGCCGGCCTGGAACTTCCCGCCGGGATGCAGCTGGCTTACGATGGCCTCGTGCTGTCCTGAGCGCCCGGGATTTTTCTGCGGCTGTAGAGCTCCAGCAGGGCGAGAATCCCCAGGGCGAAGAGGCAGCCCGGTGCGAGGACCCACCCGCCTTTGACAAACCAGGTATGGCCCTGTCGAGGATCGAGAAGGGGGGCGGGATTGACCGCCGCCCAGTCCTGTCCCTTCGGAGCCTCTGCCTGCAGGGAGCCTCTATTGTTGAGGATCGAGGAGCTGCCCTTGCGGGTTGCCCGGCAGATGCCGGCTCCTGTTTCCAGCGCCCGGAAGGCCAGCAGGCGATCGAGGAGCCGGTGCATTTCTGTTTGCATCCCGGCGCTGTCGCCAGCCACGAGAAAGAGTTGCGCTCCTTCGCTGGCAAGCCGTCTCATCTGATGGGCAGAATGGCTTACCCGGTCGGTGACGAGGAGAATCGACTGGCCCTCCTTTGTTTCAATCGAGAGGATCTCTTCAGCGCTCTCATCTCCGTGCCGGGCGCCGCTTGCGATGTATAGAAGGGAAGGCCTGCTGTCTTCTCCGCTTTCCCGGTCTTTCAACACACCAGCGCCGATCGCCACGCCTTCCTCCCGGGCAAAGGTCTCCAGCCTGGTCTTGAATCCAGGCTTGTCCCCGCTGCCGGGGAAAGTGTCAGAGGGAAAGAGAATCAGCCGGGGTTTTGAATTCAGCAGCTGCCGGGCCAGGTCGAGGTGTTTGCCGTCGCCGTCCCCGGTGTTCTGTACAAGTCCTACTCGAAGGCTTTCGCCCGGGAGACGCCCGCCGTTTTTCCCGGGAGCTTCAATGATGGACCCAAGCCCGACCATGCCAAGCACCCCAAGGGTTGCGGCAAGCGCCGGGAAAACCTGGGTACGTACCCGGCTCTCTCTCAGGGCGAGGAAGAAAGCTCCGTTAACCAGGCAGATGACGAAGCCGAGTCCGCTGAGCCCAATGACGGTCGCGATCTGGCCCTCGGGACTGTCCGGTTGCAGAAGCTGTCCGAGCTGCATCCCGGGACTGGCCAATGGGATGTATTCGACGCGCAGGTACTCGATCGCTGTCCAGGTCACGGCCATTGCCGGGACAATCGCGAGAGGTGAAGATTTTCGCAGAAGAACACCCCCCGCTGCGCAAAACAGCATCCAGGCGCCGATGATGGGCAGGCTGGCCTCTGCGGTAGAGAGGATCGGAGCTTCAACCCAGCTGCCCGCAGATGCCAGCGGCCAGCAGCAGAGAATAGAACCGAAGAAGAATCCGTGCAGCAGCCTCCATTTCAGGCTGTAGCGATGACGCCCCAGGCTGATCAGGAGGGGGAGCAGTCCAAACCAGGGGATGGTCCGCTCCAGGATGCCGCTGCCTTCGAAAAAACACAGCGACAGGAGCATCGCAGAGAGGGGGCCACCGAGGAAAACTCCCCCTCGCGGTTTTGCTCGGGAATCATTTCGTTTACCGTTGGCGGGTTTTGAGATCGGCACTTGAGACCTTCCGGTTATTGTCCGGACCCTCATCAATTTTTGACCACGCTGCGCGCGGAGGTTCTTTCGGTAAGGCATTTCTAATAGTCGAAGTGCCCGGTTATTGAACGGGAAAAGTATCTGTTAAAGGCAGTTGAGCGTCCAGCAAATCCCCCGCTGCCGGCTGGCTGCTACCAGCCGGAATATGAAACTTTAACTGGCAGTTGGTAAGGGGTTAAGATGATGGTCTTAGCAGAAGTTTCCGGCACTGCGGTGGTTGGAGTCTCGAGGAACGATGGAAAGCACCTGTCTTACCGATCCCACCCTGGTTCTCAACAAGAACTGGCTACCGATACAGGTTTGTTCAGTGCGCCGTGCCTTCACAATGCTCTTCAAGGGTCTTGCCCGTGTTGTCGAGCCGCAGGGCTACTCCCTCTATGATTTTGACAGCTGGTCGGACCTGGCCATTCCCCGCGGCGAGTCGTTCGTCCAGGGTGTCAGCAGGCGCATCCGGATTCCGGAGGTCATTGTTCTGCATGGGTGCGACCGTTTTAACCGGCCACGGGTAGCCTTTACCCGCCGCAATCTCTTTCGCCGTGATCGTAATTGTTGCCAGTATTGCGGCAAGAAATGCTCCACCGAGGTTCTCTCGATTGATCATGTTATTCCCAGGTGTGCAGGTGGAGAGGGGAGCTGGACCAATTGCGTGGTCGCTTGCCTTGCCTGCAATGCCCGCAAAGGCGGGAGGCTTGTACGCGAGGCAGGGATGCAGCTGCTGCGCGAACCGGTTGAGCCACCTGCCCAGTCGGCCTTTACGCTTCACGTCAATCGCCGCAAAGCAAGCTGGGAACATTTTGTCAGCGAGGCCTACTGGAACACCGAGCTGAAACCCTGAGGAGGAGGTGGGGTGTAACTCCAGGGTTTTTGTCTTGGCTTGACTACTGCTGTGCAGATGCCCATTATGCTCCTGTTGTTTGCGGATAAGGGTTCACCCGCAATTCCTTCCTATTTCAGCTTATGGATAATGTCATGCCATTTTCCCTCGATGGCCGAGTTGCCCTGGTGACCGGAAGTTCAACAGGACTCGGCAAGGCAATCGCTTTTGGCCTGGCCCGCTGTGGAGCCAGGGTTGCCCTGAACTATTACAACAACGAGGAGCGCGCAGCGAAAACCTTCAGTGAATTCGAGGCTGAGGGCTTCGAGGGACTGATGTTGCGTGCAGATGTGTCCGACGAAGAGTCGGTGAACACCCTGTGCGATGAGGTTGCTGAGAAGCTCGGCGGCATTGATATCCTTGTCGCCAATGCGACCCCTGACCAGCCCCAGATGCCGATCGAAGAGTTCACCTGGAAGCATTTCCAGTCGATGATCGATTTCTTTATCAAGAGCCCCTACCTGCTTACAAGGGCGGTTTTGCCGCATATGAAGGAAAAACGCCGGGGCCGGATCATCAATATCACCAGCGAGGTTTTTCAGCGCAGCATCGGCAATTTCAGTGCCTATGTTTCAGCCAAGGGTGGGCAGATTGGTTTTACCCGCAGCATGGCGACGGAGCTGGCTCCATTCAATATCACCGTGAATCTCGTAGCGCCGGGGTGGATTCCTGTCGAGCGGCATGAAAACGATCCCCAGGAACAGAAGGACGGCTACCGGGAGATGATCCCGATGGACAGGTGGGGGGTTCCAGATGATGTTGCCGGAGCGGTCGCTTATTACGCCAGCGATGAGGCTGGATTCGTAACCGGGCAGACAATCTGCGTAAACGGGGGGATGAGTCCCTGGTAGGAGTGGCGGCTGTCCGGCCATTGGCCCGGGTGCCTGCCTGAGATGGTGAGTTCTCATGTCGCGTATTGGCGAGCTGGCAGCGGTCAGTTTCAGACTGGGAGTTTTAGGCTTTGGTGGGCCAGCTGCGCACATTGCCATGCTCGAGGACGAGGTCGTTAAGCGCAGGGGATGGATCACCCCGGAGCGTTTCCTCGATATGCTGGGAGCGACCAACCTGATTCCGGGTCCGAACTCCACCGAGATGGTGCTTCACGTCGGTTATCTCAGGGCCGGCTTTCCGGGCCTGCTGGTTGCCGGAACGTGCTTCATCCTTCCGGCCGTGGCGATTGTTACCTTTCTCGCCTGGCTCTACGTAGGCTACGGCAGCCTTCTTGAGGTGAAGCCCTTTATCGAGGGAATCCAGGCAGTTGTTCCAGTATTGATTGCCATGGCAGTCTGGAGGCTTGGCTGGACTGCGGTGAAAAATCCGCTGCTGGGGGTCATCGGGCTGGCTGTGGTGGTTGCGGTATTACTTGGGGCTGACCCCGTAATGGTCCTGCTTTGTGGTGGATTGGCGGGGTTGCTGATGACCGGGTTCGTAAAGGATGGGGTGGGAGGAGGGGCTGCGGGGGCGGCCCTGCTGGGTGGCGGCCTGCTCACAACGGGCGGCGGCACCCTGGTTGCGGCCGGCGCAGTCGTGAAGGTTACCCTGGTTGAGCTCGGTCTCGTTTTCCTCAAGATCGGCTCGGTTCTTTTCGGAACGGGCTATGTACTGGTCGCATACCTCAAGGGCGAACTGGTCAATGACACCTTTGGTCTTACCAATACCCAGCTCATGGATGCGGTTGCGGCCGGGAACCTTACCCCGGGACCCATTCTCTCGACAGCTTCGTTCATCGGCTATCTTCTTAAACCGCCGGGCTGGGAGGAGGTTCTCGGCCTGCCGGGAGCGATCGTTGCATCGGTCGGTATCTTTCTTCCTTCCTTTTTCTTCGTCCTGTTGCTGGCGAAGGTGCTGTGGAAGCTTCGTTCTTCCCCACGGATGGGGGCATTCCTCGACGCTGTGAATGTCAGCTCTGTGGGGCTGATGGCAGCGGTTACCATTATGCTCACCAGGGATATCCTGCTGCCTTCTGAAGGCGGGTTTTCCTGGCAGAACGGTGTCTTGATGGTTATCGCAGCGGTTCTGCTGGCAGGCTTCAAATTGAGTCCACTGTGGCTCATTCCCTCTTCCTGTGCCGCAGGCTGGGTTCTTTTTCAGTTATGATTTCCGGGGGAAATTGCGCGGTTCTTTTACCTGCGGTAAAAAAAGGTTAGAATATACTTCTGCCTTCGGAAATTAATGAGAGTGTTGCGTCACAAGTTACGGCGCTGACAAAGTTTGACAAACTCATCCTTGTTGGTATCCGCGGCTGATTTTACCTTGGGGACACTATGGCCAAGTTAACAATTGAATCAGGTTCAGAACGGGGGAAGCAGTTCAAGCTCCCCGATTCCGGTACCTTTGCGATCGGCCGGGATGAAAAGTGCGCCATTTGCATCGACGATATTATGGCCTCCCGGGTACATTGCGTGGTGCGCTGTGAGTCCGGGAAATGGGTTATCGAGGATCACAAAAGTACCAATGGCTTCAGGGTTAATGACGTTCCTGTTGCCCGCCATACCCTTATACCGGGCGACACGATCGAAATCGGCGACACCCTCCTGGCGCTTTCTGCGACCGATGAGGATCCGCTGATCGGCAGCACCCTGGCCGGTTACGATATCGAGAAGCGGCTTGGGCGGGGAGCCATGGGTACGGTCTATCTCGCGCGACAGCTTTCCCTTGACCGGCCGGTTGCCCTGAAGATTCTCGCCCCGAGGTTTTCCAAGGACGAAGATTTCATCCAGCGATTCCTGGAGGAGGCGCGTGCTGCCGGTCGCCTGAACCATCCCAATGTCGTCCAGGTCTACGATGCGGGACATGAAGGCGATTATCACTATATGTCGATGGAGTTTCTCGAAGGCGGAAGTCTTGAGGAGCTTCTCGAGAGGGAAGAGCGCCTCGACATCATCCGCGCGGTAGAGGCCGCCCGGGACGCGGCCCAGGCACTCCAGTTCGCCCAGCAGAATCATATCGTCCATCGTGACATTAAGCCTGCCAACCTGCTGCTGACCCTCGATGGAACGGTCAAGGTCGGAGACCTGGGCATCGCAGCTGACCTTCGGCAGTATTCTGGCGGTGTAGAGGCTACCGGCAAGACCCCGGTGGCTGGCTCGCCGCGTTACATGGCACCTGAACAGGCAAGGGGTGAGTCCCTGGATCAGCGCGCTGATATCTATGGTCTCGGTGCGACGCTCTACAAGATGGTTGCCGGGGTGGCTCCTTTTGATGGGGCGAGTGTTAAAGAGATCATCAGGGCCAAGATGGATAACGACCCGCCGCCTCTCAGGAAACTTATTCCTGAGGTGCCAGGTGGGCTTTCTTCGGTTGTCCAGAAGATGCTCGCACGGAACCCGGACAGCCGCTACGAGAATGCAGAGCAGGTTTATACGGCTCTCGATCCTACCCAGTATCGAAAGAGCATTTCATCCAAGGGCAAGGCCCGGGCTGCCCGCTCTACCCCGGCGTCCCAGGGAACGAGGTCTCCAGCCGGGCGCAGAGGGCCACGCAGGTCCTCGCAGAAATCCCAGTCGAACCTGGTTGTTGGGGCTGTACTTGGAATCGTGGCGCTCGTCTTCGGGCTCGTCCTGGTTACGAAGTTGATGGATAGTGGCGGTGGAGAGCGTAAGGTTTCCAAGCCGGACAGGCGAGAAACAACAACTTCAAAGCCGGTGGAGCAACCGCAGCAGAGCGGCATCGAGCGGGACCCCTCCAAGATCGCGCTCAATGAACGTGAAAGAATATCCGAGAACTACGCGGCGGGCCGGATCGATGCGGCTACGGCCCTGCAGAGCCTGGAAAATCTCCTGGGGGATAACCCCCGGATCGCACCCAGCTCTGAGAAATTGCTGAAGAAGCTGGTTGCCGCGGTGGAGGTGGAGAAGAAGGAGAAGGAGAGAAAGATGCAGGCTGGGGCCAAGGCGGCCGTAGCGGCGATCGATCTCCTGATCGAGAAGAAAGAGCTCAAGAGCGCCACGGATTCCATCGCCGGGTTCCTGCAGAAGTATTCCGAATTAGGGCCGGAGATGGTTTCCGCCCAGCGACAGAAGCTCAGTGGCATCATCCGTTCCGTGGTGGCTGAATCGGCGAAGGTCGTCACCCAGTTGATCAACAGCGCGGATTTTGAGAAAGCTTTTGCCGAGATCGCCGCTTTAAAGGGAAAGGTTCCGGCGAGTGAGGCTGCCCGGATCCAGTCGATGGAGGCGGAGGTGAACCTGGCCAAGAGCCGGATGGCGAACAGCCTGAAATTCGTCCAGGACAACCGCCCCGGTATCTACAAGTTCCTGGCAGATCTTGATTTCGCTGAAGCCGAAAAACAGCTGGCTGGCATCATCGGCAAGCTCGGTGGCGTCGACAAGATCAACCAGGAAGCCAGGGACCTCCTCGACTTGATTGGTAACCAGGTCTCCTCAAGTAAGCTGGCCTGGCAGGAGCTCGAGGCTGTCTTTTCGGCCGCGGCAAAATCCAAGGCAGCAGTGAAGCTCAAGTTTTTCCCCTCGCTGGCGGATGACAAGGAGGTGCGTTACAAGGTGCTTGGGATTGAAGGGCATGGAGTAAGGGTCCAGGAGTCAGGCTCCAAGGCGCCGCCTCCGGTGGCCTATCGCATCCTTGGGCTTGATCCCGGTATCGCCGTAAGTCTTCTCGCAAAGCAGGCTCGCCCGGGGCTTGGAGAGCAAAAGATTCTACAGGGAATTGGTCTGCTGTTGTTGTTGCGGGATGGCCCCAATCGTGCGCGAGAGCTCCTTCTGGATGAGAAGATTCCCGCGGCTGGCAGGAAGGATAATGAAGGGCTGCTTGCCAGCTACGGCAATAGCTGGAGAGAGGCGCGCCTTTACTCTCTTCAGAAGCTCGAAAACAGCCTGGGCACAGCGAAGAACTCTGTGCCGACAGACATGTGGAATTTTATTGCCACCGACGCCGGCGTTCTGATCACCGCCTGGAGAAAAAGGCCTGACTACTCCAAGGTTCGCGACACCCTTCACGAACTGTTTCTCCGTACCCGTATAGCAGCTCTGCAGGGCGCCTCGGTGGAGGGAGCTTTCAACGCCAAGACTGTTAAGGAAGGCCGCGATGGCCTGACCACGCTGCAGTACGATTTCTCCACGGTGGACCAGCTGAAGGACTTTTACCCGGCTCGCAAGGGAGGCTCGTCTATTGAATGGGTAGAGAAGAGGAAACTGCTCAAGCTCAAGGGTGAGGCGCGTTTTCTTGCGGCCAACCCTTTTGAATCACGCTTGTCAGTCACCGGCCTGGTGCCCTCGGGGGGGTACAATTCCCAGGCACCCAATATCAATGTGGCGCTCTGGACAGAGGAAGACGACGTGGTCTCTTACGGCCTTGATGGCCGGGCGCTGGATTACTCGACCTGGCGCGCCGGAGATGAAAATGCGGAACCGCCCGCCGATTTCTTTGTGACAGGTATGGGTTATAAGGTTGAGATCAATCTTGCCGGCGGCCTTGGCGGAGGGCGTCTCGGCGCATTGGCAAGAACCCTGAGGGGCTGGCTTCCTGTTTATCTGAAGGAGTCCTCCCTGGCACTCCTTTCGGTTGATCATGGAAGCACTCTCCATCGCCGCCGCGATGAGAAAATCTGGGACCAGTCTGCCGGAAGCCTCTTTCGCTCCGGGGCAGTGAGGTTTGCAGTCGCGATGGATGGAAGAGATTTAAAGTGGAAGATCAACAACAAGACGATCAACTACAAGACCAGTCTTGCCATTGCCCGCCTGGGTGAAAAAATTCCGCATGCCGGCTCATTCAGTCTCTTTACCAACAGCTCGACGGTTTTCTTCCAGTCCCTGGAGATTGTTGGGCGGATTTCCAAGGAATGGGCTTCCGGGCTTGCGAAGAGCATTGCCGAGAGAGAGCTCAAAAAACTGGATCCTTCCCCGGGCAGCGGGGCAGGCGGAAGTGATAAGGTCGAGAAAAAGCCGGGTTCGGGGACACCGACAGAAAAGAAGTCGGCGTCCGCGGGTAAAGTTGATGATCCCTCGTCTTCTCCTGCCGGGACCGAAGAATTGAAAGGCCTGATGGGGCAATTTGACAAGAACGGCGATGGAGCCCTGGATGCCGATGAACGAAAAAGCCTCCAGGATTTCCTGCGGGGGCGTTCCCGGGAAGCTACGGCTCCCAGCCCCAGGGGCGATCAACCGGATGGTTCGGGGAAGATATCGCCTCCTGCCGCAGCAAAGAAAACTACTTCCGGATAAGGGTTTCCCCGAGGGCTCGATGGGATGGTTGTGAATCAAAAGGGGCAGAGTTGCAGGCCCGGCCATGCAGCAGGTTCACGAAGTTCTTTTACGGTCATGGCCTGGGCGGTGGTTTTTTTCCTGGTCACCGGATCGGCCTCCAGCGAGGTGCTATCGCTTCGATGCGGAATGACCGCGGCGGGAGAGGCTCCGGGTGAGGGGCGCAGTCTTCCGGACCTGCCTTTTAACGTCCAGAGGGGTTATGGCTTTATCGGTGGGAAGGCTGGAGTGCTCGAGACAGGTACGGTTCGGGGGCTGCCGGCTGCGCTGCCGGTTTCCTGGCGGGCTGGTGAATCAAAATACGTCTTTAAGCTCAAACGCGGCGAATACCTGGTAACCCTGGACTTTATAGAAACCGAGGTCGCTGCTGCGGGGCTCAGGATTTTCGATGTAGAGGCGGAGGACAAGGTCAGTATAGAGGGATTGGATATCTTTGATGAGGCAGGGGATTTCAGCCTTCTTCAGAGGTCCTTTCGAGTAGGGGTTTTTGATGGCTGGCTCGATCTGCAGCTTCTTGCCGTTACAGGGGACCGGGGACCCCGGGTATCAAGGATCAGGATTGAGCCGTTTTCAGTGGAGGAATCTGCTGACCTCTCGCTCCTCAAACCCGTCCTCCGCGGTCGGCCGGGGCTTTTTCGAAACACCCTGGCCTGGAGTCCTCCGGCGGGGGATGGCTGGGGTACGGCTCCTCTTGCAGGTTTCAATCTCTACAGGAGCAAGACCCCTGGAGGTCCCTTCTCAGCGGTCAACGATCGTCTTCTTCGGGTTCCTTACCTGGTGGATCGGGACCTTGTTCCCGGGACCACCTATTACTACCGGGTGCAGAGCCAGGATATAGCGGGCACCAGGAGCTCTGCCTCCGCGACGGTTGCCCTCGAGGTGCCTGTGCATTCGGAGACAGACCCGAAGATCTACGATATCCGGATCAGCGCTGCTGACTTCCGGCGCATGGCGACTCCGGAGGGGGCGGCCGAGAGAGTCCCTGCCGAGGTTCTTTATATGAAAGGCCGCTTCCCGGCGGAGATTGGATTCGATGTGCGGCCCGGGAGCTGGTTGCGAGAGAAGAACCTGGTTGTCGATATGACCCAGGATAGCTTCAGAGCTTTTCGAAAGAGAGATTTCCTCCAGCTCAGCGCAGAGGAGCCGGACTTTACCCGGATGCGGAGACTTCTCACCTCCATGGCAGCCGGGTCGATCGGGCTCGCAGCTGCCCTTACGGAACCAGTCATCGTCCTGGTCAACGGCAGATTCTTCGGGTTGCGCTATGATGTAGAAAGGATTGACAGCAAGTTCAGGAAACGCACCCTGCTTGACAGGACCGGTCCCTTGAGCCGACTCATGGGAGATGACCACTGGCGGGCGGACTGGAGTATGCGAGCGCGGAGGGTGGGCAAGAGTGGAGACCTGCTGTCAGTCAACGATCTTGTACGGCAGCTCAACCGCCTTCACCCGGGAGAAATCGAGAGTTTTTTCAGGAGTCGTTTTTACCTGGGGAAGCTGGTTGACCGCCTGGCATTTTCAGCGCTGAGAGGTGAGCTGGATCCTGATCCCGAAGACCTGTTTTTCCTGAAGGATTCGCGCAACGGCAAGTGGGAGATGTTCAGGCAGGATTACAGTGGTGGAGCCTGGGGAATCCGGGATCTTGATACAGCGGTCAGAGATCTCACACCGCCAGAGCTGGAGCGGGCCTTGTTCCCCCTGTGCCAGCGCAGCGGGACACCCCAGAGAAAGGCCTGGATGGTTCTCTTTACCCGGTTTTTCAACACTCCCGCTTTGCGCGAGCTCTATCTTCAGAGGGTTGAGTCAATGATCCGCGAGGAGCTCTCTGCAGAGCGGTTTGATGTGATGGTGGACAAGGCGGTAGCCGCTGCTGCTGGCGCGCTGGAGCACAGCAAGCTCGTTTCTGCGGGTGTCCGGGCAGCTTCTCCACAGGCCCTCGGGGATCAAATCAAGGCGGCTCATCGCAGGCGGACAGCGGCCCTGGAGGAACTCATCGATGCAGTCAGGGCGCGCGAGAGGGAGCCGGTTATCATCTCCTCCTATTTTCTCAACCCGGCCAGTGGCTCGCTCCGGGTGGAGTTGACCAATCGTTCAGACGCAGCGGTTAAGCTCGCTGATTTCAGGTTTTCCGGCGGCTTCATGGATAATCCCCGCCTGGTTTCGAGGGTAGGGGAGCTGGCAGCTGGAGCGGTTTTCAGGTTGGAACTGCCCCCGGGCCCGCAAACCAGGAGCCTGGCAAGTGGCGGATCACTGGTGCTGTGGCGTCGCGTGCCGCAGGCCGGGATTGTCGTTTCCGATTTCGTCTTCTTTGGCCACCAGGGAAAGGGTGTCGTTCAGAAAAAGGTTCCTGCTGGTGAGGGGGGCTGGGCTTTCTTCGCTGGAGGTGAAAAAAAGGGCCTGTCTCCGAGCCCGTTTTTTTCCCATGAGGTGGTTCGCCGCACCAACGATGACCTGGTGCTCACCTTCAGGCTCGACGGCTTACCTGGCGGTGGCCGGGAGCAGAGGCCGCAGGTCGAGCTGATGTACCGGCCGGTGGGTAACAAGGTCTATGAGAGTGTTCCCATGACCTGGGATGAGGATCGGTATCGTTACCTCGTTACGCTTCGAAAGGACGAGAATCGGCCGCGGACCGAATATTACTACCGGGCGAGGGGGGCCAACGGGCTTGAGAGGGTTTACCCCCTGGGGGCTCCTGCGCTGACGCTGGGCCTGCCGCTTCTGCCGAAGTTTTTCATCAACGAGGTCTGTCCCCGCCCCGGCGGCGCTCCCGGGACAGCTGGTGAGTTTATCGAGATTATCAACGAGTCTGACCGGGCTCTCTCGTTGAAAGGTCTCTATCTCTCCGACGACAGGAAAAGAAAAGCAAAGTGGTGTATCACCGAGGACATCGTTATCAAGCCCGGGGGGTACGCGGTCTTTTATGGAGATGGACTGAACCAGGGTCGCCACACGAGCTTCAAGTTGTCGAATTCAGGGGAGTTCGTGGGGATCTATACTCCGCCCCACGAGGGCAGCCTCCTGGTCCACGGGTGTGCCTTCAGGGGCGTTCCACTTGGGAACTCCTGGGGAAGAAAACAGGATGGAAGCAGGTCCTTCAGGGCCTGGAAGGATCCTACTCCTGGTAAAAGAAACCTCCCGAAAATACCCGAGGGCTACCTCGAGAAGTTGCGTGCCAGGGAGAAGGCAGAGGAAGATTGAAGGGATAGCCGGCCAGGGGGTCTAGATCTCTTCATCCTCGAAAAGCCTGCCAAGCTTCTTCATGAAGGCCGGGAATCCCGGGTCCTTCCTGAGGTTGATCAGGTCGCCGTCCTTGCTGATGTTGCCATAGTGTTCCGGGTTGCCCTGGACAGCCTTCAGCAGGTATTTCTTCGCCCTCTCCAGGTTGCCCCCGAGAGAATTAGAGCAGGCGGCATTGTAATAGTGGAGGTTGAGCTGCTGCTCACCCTCGCGCAGAACCTCCTGTGGCAGGCGGGCCTGGCGTTGGGTCTTGAGGAGTTTTTCGGAGAGCCCGAGAATTTTTTCGTAGGCTTCGATGGCCCGGGCGTAATTACGAATACGATAATAGAGGTTGGAGAGTTCAATATTGGCGCTGAGTCGAACCAGGCTGCGCTGGTGGTCAGTAAACCGGGAATATCTCGTCAGCTTATTGTCGATAGCCGTGGTGTCACCGAAGATAGCAAGAATGATGCCCAGCTCGCTGCGAAGATCAGGGTCGAGGAGGAGGTCCCAGTAGAGCTGGCGGATCCTGGGCAGGAGGCTCTTGTCTCCGATATCCGCCAGCGCCCGGCAGCTGCCGTGGCGGATGGCGTAAGGCGACGATTCATCGTTGAGCAGGAAAAACAGGGCCTCGATGTTTTCAGTCCTGTTCTCAGCAAGTTCATTGTACTGGCCATCGAAGGAGAGCTGCGTCTTGATGCCGCGTCGCAACACCTCGGTCACCCGGGTAGCGATGATCAGGTTGCGGGCCTTCAGCAGGGCGGCGGAGAGAGGCCCAGGGCCTTTCCTGATGCCGGCTCGTATTGTCTCGAGCGCATCGGGGCCGAGCTTTGCGAGGTCCCGGACCAGCTGCCGGGTCCCGCCGTTTTTTTCGATCTGCCCGATGATCGCCAGGGCTTTTTCATCGGCGCCGGGACCTGCCGCGGCGGGCCGGGTTGGCAGCCCGAGGACAAGAAGGCTTGTGAGCAGGAGGCAGGCTGGGTACTTCATGATCCCTTGCTGTTTGGTTGGACCCGGGTATTCACATCCGCATGGATTGTGGCTGAAATTTTTCTCTCAGCAGAATATAACTTGCCCGCCTGTTGAGAGGATACAGAAAAGCAGCAGGGGGAAGTCTTCAGTTGGCGACTTGCCACAACGGCCCGGGGAGTGGAAAATAGCCCTTCGCTTGTTGGCAGGATTCCCGGGTGACAGGAAGATGAAATGACAGGTAGACAGGAGAAGAAAACTCCTCCTTTTCGTGAGATTCTCTCGCCCGCCCAGGAGGATTATATCGAGACCATTTTTAATCTCACGGGTGAGATGGAGAAGGTTCGTGTAACAGATATCGCGGAGAGGCTGGGGGTGCGGATGCCCGCGGTAACCCGGGCGGTGCAGGGCCTCGAAAAAATAGGCATGGTCAACAGGGACGATGTCCAGGGCATCCGTCTCACCTCGATTGCCCGGAAGCTGGCCGGGGCTCTCGTTCATCGTCACAGTGACCTGGTTTTTTTCCTTACCGAGGTTCTTGGAGTCGATGAGAATACAGCCGAGTCCGACACCTGCCAGATGGAACATGGCATCTCTCCGGAGACAGCGCAGAGCCTGCATGAATTTCTCAAGGAATACGCCGGCCTCGATGAAGATACCCGTCAGCAGCTGCGCTCCAGCAGCACGAAATCGGAGTTCAGGTTTCTTCCCGATGGCAAGGGCTCCGGCTGGCGGGCCTGAGGTCTTGCTCAGCCCTCCAGGAGGGCGCTGGCTTTTGCGGCCACGTTCTCGGCGGTGAAACCGAAGTTTTCCGCCAGGTCCTTGATGGGAGCTGAGGCCCCGAAGCGGTCAAGGCAGACGACCGTTCCGTCGGCGCCGACATAGCGGTCCCAGCCAAAGGAGCAGCCCGCCTCAACAGCCACTCGTGCGGTTACGCTGCGGGGCAGAACGGATTCCCGGTAGTCAGCATCCTGTTCTTCGAAAACTTCCCAGCACGGCATGCTGACGACGCGGACCTCGACTCCTTGTTCCTTGAGAAGGGCTGCGGCTTCCCTGGCGGTGGCGACCTCCGAGCCGGAAGCCAGCAGAATGACAGTGGGCCCGGCGTCTCCCTCTTCCCGCTCGATCACATATCCGCCTTTTTCAGAGCCTTTGCCGATGACCGTTTCGTCATAGATTGGCAGGCCCTGTCTTGACAGGAGAATGGCGCTGGGGCCGTTGCGGTGTTCCAGGGAGAGAGCCCACGCCATCGCAGTTTCATTGGCATCGGCAGGCCGGAAGACGCGAAGATTCGGGATCGCTCGAAGGGCCGCCAGGTGTTCGACCGGCTGGTGGGTAGGACCATCTTCGCCAAGGAAAATGCTGTCATGGGTCCAGATATAAACTACGGGCTGCTTCATCAGCGCTGCCAGCCTGACGCTGGGCCGCATGTAATCGCTGAAGACCAGGAAGGTGCCGCCGTAGGGGCGGATGCCGCCATGCAGAACCATCCCGTTCATCATCGCTCCCATGGCGTGTTCCCTGATTCCGAAATGCATATTCCGCCCATCCATCTTTGAGCCCTGGATGGAATCCTGGCCCGAGACCATCGTATTGTTTGAGGGTGCCAGGTCTGCCGAGCCGCCGATCAGCTCCGGGATCACCTCTGCGATCGCATTGATGACCTTTCCAGAGGCGGATCGCGTGGCGATGCTGCCTTCAGAGCTCTCGAAAACCGGAAGCTTCTCGCGCAGTCCAGCCGGCATCTCACCGGCCTGCATCCGGTCCCAATCCGCGGCCCGCGCGGGATTTTTCTCGCGGTAATCCTCCAGCATTTCGTTCCAGGCCGAGTGTTTTTCAGCTCCGCGACTGCCAGGCTCAAGGAAAAGCGGCCTGACCTCATCGGGAACGGAACATTCGGGATAATCCCAGCCAAGGGCCTCACGCGTCAGCTGACATTCCTCATCACCAAGGGGAGATCCGTGAACACCAGAGGTCCCGGCCTTGTTGGGACTGCCGAATCCGATGGTGGTGGTGGCAATAATGATGCTCGGCCTGGCGGTTTCCCCGCGGGCGGCTTCGAGGGCCTCGGCAATAGCCTGGCGGTCGTGCCCGTCGATTTTCTGAACATGCCAGCCATAGTTCTCAAAACGCCCCGCGGTATTTTCACTGCTGGCGAGGTCGGTGCCGCCCTCGATGGTGATGGCATTGCTGTCAAACAAGTAGACAAGTTTCCCGAGACCGAGATGCCCGGCAAGGGATGCGGCCTCATGGGAGATTCCTTCCATCAGGTCGCCATCGCTGACGAGGGCATAGGTAAAGTGGTCAACCAGCGTGTGTTCAGCTGTGTTAAAACGCGCCGCCAGGAGGCTTTCCGCCAGGGCGAGGCCGACGGCATTCGCCGTTCCCTGCCCGAGGGGACCTGTGGTTGTTTCTACACCCGGGGTATCGCCGTATTCGGGGTGGCCAGGGGTCATCGAGCCCCACTGCCTGAAATTCTTCAATTCCTCCAGTGGCACATCGTAGCCACAGAGATGGAGCATGGAATACATCAGCATGGAGCCATGTCCGGCGGAGAGTACGAAACGGTCCCGATCAGGCCAATCCGGGTCTTTTGGGTCAAATTTGAGGCTGTTGGTAAAGAGGGTATAGGCCAGGTCTGCACACCCCATGGGGAGACCTGGATGGCCTGAATTAGCTCTCTGGACGCATTCGAAGGAGAGAACCCTGATGGTATTGACGGCCAGGTTTTCAAGGGCCGAGTTGTCTGTCGTGTCTATTTCGGACATGGTGCCTTTTGGAATAATCTGCGCATTGAGTTAAACGGCGCATCCTAAGCAGGCTCGGGCAGTTCTATCAATAGAAAACCGACAAGGGGTGGAGAAGGACATCATCTTTTTCAATCGGTGTTTTAGGGATGATGGGCACGAAGATTGCTATGTTTTTGGTTGGCAGCTTAGCTGTCGTCTTGATTTACAAGTCCCCTGAGAACGATTAGAATGACCTGTTAACGAGTATCGAGGAGTCTATTATTGGTGGGCCCACCGGGGCTTTCACCTTTACTGGCCTGAATAATCTGTGACCTATTTCTTCAGCGCTTTTAGCAGCGTGGACTCATTTCTACGCACACGTTTGCGCAAAAACACAATACTGCAGGGAGAGCGCTCCATTGAGAGGAGAGGTTTGAAACCTTTCGTTCTTCGGCGGGTTCTTTTCCTGGTTGCCTGCTGCCTGTTGCCGGCCGCTGCTGTCGCAGCGGATCTCGCCATCACCTCGGCGACGGTGCATGTGGGCAATGGAGAGGTGATCCAGGATGGTACCGTGCTGGTTTCGGAGGGGCAGATCACTGCAGTCGGCGGCAAAGGTGACGTGGAAATACCTCCAGGTGTGCAGCGGATCGATGCGAAAGGGCTTCACCTCATCCCGGGGATGATCGACCTGCGCAGCCTTGAGCTGGTACCGGAATCCACCGCACCCTTCGGTGTCAATTCCCGAATAGCGGTTATCGATGGACTCGATTCCTTTGAGAGGTGGGGGCCTGTCCGTGATGAAGGCGTGACGACTGTTGCCGTCAGCGGGGCGGGCGGAAGTACCCAGAGCAGCCTTGGTGCGATTCTCAAACTCCGCCGGGGCGTGGCAGGACCGGTATCACTCGAGAGCCTGCTGCTGAAGCGGGAGTCTCATATCGTCCTCTCGCTCGGTATGGCCGGCACCACCTCGACCAGTGCCCAGCGTATTGAGCAGTATTATGCGCTTCGCCGCCAGATGGCTGCGGCACTTAAATACACTGAGGCCTGGGAGAAATACTGGAAGGAAGCAGAGAAGTACAACAAGGCGGCCGAGAAATTTAACGCCGGAGTGAAGAAGGCCGCCGAGGCTGCAGAGCAAAAGAAGAAGGAAGAGAAAAAGGACGCCGGAGCGTCAGCGGTGGAGGAAAAGAAGGACTCGAAAGGTCCGGCAAAGAAACCTGCGCCGGCCAAGGCTGCTCCCAAGCCGCCCAAGCCTCCCAAGCGGCCCAAGGCCGACCTTGCCATCGAGGCAATGAGCCGGGCTTTGAAGGGTGACCTCACCGTATTCATAGAGGCTCATCGAGCCGACGATGTCCGCTATGCCTTGCGTCTTCATGATGAGTTCAAGTTTGATTTTACTCTCCTGGGAGCCGGACGTGCCGGCCCTGTTGCCAAGGAGCTGGCTGCCTCGGGAATCACCGTTGCGCTGGGGCCGGTTCTGAACACCTCCAATGATCTGCGCCGGGATATGAAGACCGAGCGGCTGGCCGGTGTTTATGCCAAGGCCGGGATCCCGCTGGTGATCAGCTCCGGTGCGGCATCGGCTGAAAGCAGCCGCTACCTGCGCATGCAGGCCTGTGCCGCGGTACGTGGAGGTCTCGATCCTGAAAAGGCCCTTGAGGCACTTACCCTGCAGCCGGCGAAGAGGCTGGGGCTGGAAAAGAAAACAGGCTCCATCGAGAAGGGAAAAGCTGCTGACCTGGTTCTGCTGGATGGTCCACCCCTGGATATCCGAAGCCGGGTTGTCTCGGTCTTTGTCGAGGGAGCAGCCGGCACGGATGCGCCGGTGGCAACCGGGCAGGTTGCCCGTGGCCCGGAGGCAGGCTTGAGCTTTGCCCCGCTTGAGGGAAAAGCTGCAGCCAATCCTGCTGCAGGTGCCGTTCTCAAAAATGCAGTGGTGATGCGGATCGCTCCTGGCGGTATGGAGGTGATCAGCAAGGCTACGGTTGTTATCCGGAATGGAAAAATCGACAAGGTAGCTACCGGCCCCGTCAAGGTGGAGGCCGGGTTTGCCGTTTACGATCTCGCCGGCCGCTGCCTGCTGCCAGGGTTTATCGATGCTCACTCGCATCTCACCCTGAAGGGAGATGTGGACGACCTCGCAATCGCCTTGAATGATGACCTCCGTGTCATGGACAGCTTTGACCCCTGGGATCGTGAGATCGGAGCCTTTCTCAGCCGCGGTGTGACCACGGTTGCGCTGAGCCCGGGCAGAAACAACGTGGTCGGTGGCGAGATCAGCATGATCAAGCTCCTGCCAGGCGGTGTTCCACTCCGCGTTCTGAAGAGAAAAGCGGCTACAAAGGTATCCCTGGTTCCTAACCTGACCCTGCCGCGCTACCCGACCTCGCTCAGTGGTGCTGCCGATGCGTTTGCGCAATGGCTGAAAAACCGCTACGCGGTTGAGTCGAAGGTGGCGCGAGTTCCTGTGGTTGCCTATTTCGAAAACATTACGCAGGTTGAGCGCTCCTTCGCCCTGGCGCGAACCCACAAGGTACCGATCACTTTTCTCGAAGGAGTCGGGATCGATGGGCGCACCTTCGGCCGGCTTCCGGCCGGCTCCCGGGCAATTCTTGGCCCCTATTCCATAGAGGAACCGGAGCGGGTTCTTCGAGCCCCGGCGATCCTTGAAGAGATCGGGGTTCCTTTTTCATGGGCGACAAGCGGCACCTTGATTGACCCCCTGAGCTCGGCCACGCTGGCCATGGTGTACGGGCTGAGCGAGGCCGGAGCGCTACGCTCCCTGACTACGTATCCGGCGGCTCTCTACGGGGTCGATTCCCGGATTGGGAGACTCGAGAAGGGCGCCGATGCTGATCTTGTGGTCTGGGATGGCAATCCGCTGAGCCTGACCGCAGCGGTCAACATGGTATTTATCGATGGCAAGATCGTCTTCAAGGACGGTGCCGAGGTCGCAGCCGCGGTCCAGGTCGCCCGGACAGAAACGGATCGAGGTGTGGCCCCCCTGCCTGCCAGGATTCCCGCAGGCGCCGAGCCCGTTGTGCTGGAGCCGGCTGTTGAGTCAACCATCCTGATCCGGGCCAGGAAGGTCTACACGGTTTCAGGCGAGCCTCTCGAACCTGGGCAGGTCCTGGTCCGCTCCGGCAGGATTGTCCAGCTGGGCAAGAGGATAGATATTGATAAGAACACCCCCGGCCTGATGGTCATTGATGTTCCCGGTTCACTTTGTCCCGGCCTGATCGACGGAGGATCCGGGCTGGGCATTGACGGTCGTCGAGCCGATGAGTTCAGGGAGATGACACCTGGCCTTCCTGTCCTTCTCGGGGCTGATCTCGACACGGTTGAGCGTCGCAGGGCCCTGCAGAGCGGTGTCACGGCTGCCCTCCTCACCCCCGGTGACCGGAATGTAATCGGTGGGCTGGCAGCTGTAATCAAGACGAATGGAGACAATCTCTCCGAGGCCGTTCTGAACGGAGCCTCTTCTCTCTCCATGTGCCTGACTCAAATGGCCAGCTCGGGCAACCGGACCCTGCGTTCCGGCCGTCCGAGCACCTATCTCTACCGGATTCCGACAACCAGGATGGGAACCGTTTTCCTCGCCCGCCGGGCGCTGCTTGAATCGGTCCCCGGTGGCTGGGACAGCAGCAACGCGGTGGGGGACCTCAAAGAGATGCTGACAACTTCTGAGCGGGAGGTCGTTCGAGAGGTCCTCGCCGGCAAGAGAACCCTCAGGATCAGGGCCCAGGCCCGCTACGAGATCCTGACGGCGCTGAGGATCGCCGGAGAATTCGGCCTCCAGGTCCAGATCGAGGGTGCGAGGGAAGCCATTCACCTCGTCAGCCTCCTGAAGGAAAAGAAGGCCTCCGTGTTCCTGGCTGCAAATGAAAGATGGTCCGGTCGCGAGCTGGAGGCGAACCTGAACCTGAGTGCCCGGCTTCCTGCCGAGCTCCACAAGGCGGGAGTTCCTTTCGCTTTTTATTCGGACTCCGCCTCAGCTGTTGCCGGATTGCGCGACAGGGTCACCTGGTGTGTTCGCCGGGGACTTCCAGAATCGGCAGCACTCGAGGCCCTCACCCTGGGGGCAGCGCGTATGCTCGGGGTGAGCAAGAGGGTCGGCAGTATCGAGCCCGGAAAAGACGCCGACCTCGTCGCTTTTGGCGGCTCCTCACCCTTCGATGTCCGGTCGGCAGTGCTCTGGGTCATGGTTGACGGCAAGATTGTCGCTGACCCGTTCCAGGGAGAGAAGCCGGTGGAGCGTCCCCGTGCAAAGATCAACAAACGAAGATCACTGGTCCCCCAGGGGGACTTCTGAAACAGGACTAGAGGATAAGATATGAATTCAATTACCCCGATCTTGATTCTAACCGCCAGCCTCGCTGCTGCGTCTGAGGAGGTTGTCGTCCTTAAGGTGGGCCGGGCGATTACCGCCGCCGGCAAGGATATTGAAAAGGCCATCATCGTCATGGAGGGAGGGCGCATCAAGTCCATCGGGACCGCTGCGGAGACTCCCCGAACAGCGCGGGTTGTGGAAATGCCCCAGGCGGTGGCGATGCCGGGAATCGTCGATGTCCACAGTGTCAACGGGCTGAGAGTGTCCAATGAGCGCCTGGCGAATGTGCCCTATGTAACGGTGCTCGATGGAATTGACGCGTCATCTCCGGGACTGGAGAATGCACGCCGCCATGGAGTTACGACCGTTCATTGTATTGCCGGAAATGTAACCCGGTTTGGCGGACAGGGCGCGGTGATCCGCACCAGCGGCCGGACGGTCGATGAGCTTGTCGTGAAATCTCCTTCGGCCATGAAGATGTCCCTCCAGCCGGCTGCCGGTGAGAACCGGATGGGGAACATCGCCGCCCTCAGGAAGAGCTTTTATGATTTCTATACCAGGATGAAGGCGCTGCAGGACACCGGTGGTAAAGTTCCGCTGGTAAAGAAAAAGAAGCTTTCGCTCACCGACCTGGTGAAGTCCCGCCCGAACTGGGATGAGATCGACTGGAAGAAGATTCCCGATGACAAGGTCTCGGAGCGGGAGAAGCCCATGCGTGACCTGGTACAGGGCAAGCTCAGGGCCTTTATCAACTGTCCGACTGCTTCGGATGTATTCAAGGCCTTTGAGCTGATCGACACCCATCACCTGGACGCGACGCTTGTTCTCGGCCCGGATGCCTGGAAGCTCGGCACGGTACTGGCCGCGCGCAAGAACCTGGGATCGGTGGTCCTCAATCCCCAGCTCGAGGTCTGGGACAAGAATGATGAGACCGGAGCG
>CAJWZY010000004.1 GCA_913050545.1 uncultured bacterium
CGCAGAGCCCGGCAGAAGTCGCCGGGAGATGCCGGCGAGCTTTCTCGCTCCTGCTGCAGGTGAAGCCTGGCGAAACGGGGCTGGGCGCTGAGATGAAGAAACCTGTTCTCCCCCCGGGCGTAGAGCTTGAAGATCCAGCCCCGGGCACCTTCATCGTAGATGTTTTTGAGGCGCGCGCCTTCCACGACGCCACAACACTCATCGAGGACAACTTTCAATTCCGAGGCCCCGAAGTTCATGGGTTCGCCCTCAAACGAATGTTCAGTCGTCCAGCCACTGCTCATCACAGAGAGTGTAATCGACGAGCTCGTCCTCCTGGAACCAGAGAGCGATCTCCCGTTCGGCAGACTCCGTTGAATCTGAACCATGGACAAGATTGAACTGCCGGGAGATGCCGAGGTCTCCGCGGATCGTCCCGGGGTCGGCCTCCCTCGATTGCGTCTGACCGATCAACTTACGGCAGACAGAAACCGCCTCAGGGCCTTCAAGAACAATAGCGCAGACCGGGCCACTGGTCATGAACCCGACAACATTGGGGAAAAACGGCTTATCGCGATGCTCTCCGTAATGCTCCTCGATCACCTCGCGGGCGAACTGGCGGAATTTCAGTCCTGCAATCTTCAATCCCTTCGCCTCAAAACGGCTCAGGATCTTGCCGACAAGACGTCTCTGGACGCCATCTACCTTGACCAGAATAAGAGTACGTTCCATAAAACTGCTGGCTCTCGAAAAACAGGATCAACCGGGCTTTGCTGGCCCACAACGGGCATCGCGGAAGCTTAGTGCATGACAGGAGCTAAGTCAAAGTACTCCATGTTCCGATTATCCACCTCTGCAGGCCGCAAATCACGCTTCTAAGCCGTTTCAAGAGGGCGATGTTATACTCCTTCGGGTCTATTTTAAACGGGGAGCTTGAGGACGAATGGTCAACGAAACCGCCGAAAAACCGGCAAAAACTCTTCTCGAAGAGCTCTGGAGCGAGTGCGAATCCTGGCCGCAACTGGCCAGCCTCGATCACCATGCCCTGGGGGCCATCTCCTGCCTCGACAGAAGCTGCGGGGAAGAAACTCACCAGGCGGCGCTCAAAGAACTGATCGAGCTTTTCAGTGCAGAGAGAGCCTTCCTCTTCCTCTGCGATAACGACCCGTGCGAAGGGGTGGCCACCCTCGGCGGTTGCGTCGCCTCACGTGACCTCGATGGGGACCCGGTGAGCAACCCGGAACAGAAAGCACCCAGGGAGCTCCTGGAGAAAGCCGTCCACAGCGCACGACCATGCCTTGTCGGCGAGGGCAGGGAAGAGACCTCCCCCACAAGCATCTCCCACCTGGCGCTGCCTGCAGTCTCTCGTGAATCGGTCCACTTTGTGCTGCTGCTGGAGAATCGCTTCAGGGAGCTTGATCTCAAAGCCACCAACCTTGCCAGCGCACTGGTTTATTGCCGGGCTCTCGCTGCGGGAAAAGACCTCGACGGCACTCTTAAAGAAAATGAATCGCTCTGGCGTGAGCTTTGCCGCCTGCGTGAAGAGACTGGCGAGAACAAACCCGCCAGCGCTTCACCTAAACCGGCAGAAAAAAAATGCGACGGACTTACAGGCGATTACTCAGCGATCATTGGGCGCAGCCCGAGAATGGTTGAAATACTCCTGGTTATCGATCGGCTGTCGAAATCCTGCGCTCCCGTTCTGGTCAACGGGGAGAGCGGCACCGGCAAGGAGCTTGCCGCGATGGCCATCCACCAGAACAGTCCACGCAACGGCAAGACCTTCGTATCGGAAAATTGTGGAGCCCTGACCGAGACGCTGCTCGAAAGCGAGCTCTTCGGCTACGTCAAGGGAGCCTTCACCGGGGCGACAAAAGACCATAAGGGCCTCTTTGAACAGGCCAGCGGAGGCTCCTTCTTCCTCGACGAAGTCGGCGATATGAGCCCCTCGATGCAGAAGAAGCTGCTGCGGGTACTGCAGGAAGGAGTCATCCGCCGGGTCGGCTCCAAGGAGTTCACTCCCGTCGATGTACGTATCATCTCCGCCACCAACAAGGACCTCCTCGAAGAATGCAAGGCCGGCAATTTCCGGGAGGACCTCTACTACCGCCTCAATGTCATCAACCTGGAGCTGCCACCACTTCGTGACCGCAGGAAAGACATTCCCGAGCTGGTGGATCACTTTCTACGCTCGGTAAAAACTCCCAACTCAAAACCGGTAACCATGGAGGCTGCCGTACTCGATACCCTGGCTGAACATTCCTGGCCGGGCAACATTCGCCAACTCCAGAACGAAACCCTGAAAATGGCCGCCCTCTGCGATGAAAACCACATCCGGGTGAAGGATCTCTCCGAACACCTCCAACAGGGCAGCAGTTGCGAAAATGCAAATGCCCGCCAGTGGGCCGATGGTTTCTCCCATCTGAGCCTCAGGGAAGCTACCGAGGAGCTTGAAAGAGAGCTCATCCGCCAGGCGCTGAGCCGTAACGAAGGCAATAAAAGCCTTGTTGCCAAGAGTCTCAGAATCCCTAAAACTACTCTCTACAATAAGATAAAGAGATACAGCCTGTAACCCGGGCTTCTTGTCAGACATTGAACACAATAGTCATAAAAATGACACAATATTGGTAGAAATCTGACGCTTAATGGGCTAATCTAAGCGCAGTCGAAACAGGTCTGAAATCTGGTTCTCGCACTGCGAAGGACAGCCCATGGGAAAAAGCTCCCCGCCGCTCTTTCTAGATCGATGGGAATACAGGCGCACTCTCTCCTGCCACTCAGAAGGATGCGTCCTGAAGGTCGCTGACCACCGCTACGACCTCAGACCCACCACCTTCAAGCTGTTCAAGGTTGAGGACCACAACGCCCTCGAGGCTGCCCGGCAGGAGTTTCTCACCCTCAGGCGCCTGCGCCATCCTTATGTTGCCCAGGTCGGAGAATTCGGGGTTCTTCCCAGCGCCGGGTTCCTCGCGGAGGCCGGGCTGAAAGCCGCCGACCTGGAGACGCTCGCCACCTTCATCGACGCCCAGGAGGATTCCGATGAATGCCCCCTGGCCTACATCACCTTTGAACACATCGACGCAATGAACCTGCGCGAGGCATTTCTCAGCCTCTTTCCGGGCACCTCGCCGGGCACAGAAGAAAACGGCAGATCAGCTGAAGGCAGCTGGAGTATCTTTCTCGAAGCCCTCGCCAAGATCTGCGTCGGGCTCGAATACGTGCACTCGCGCGGACTTATCCACTACGACCTCAAGCCGGAAAACATCCTCCTGTCCCCGGCGCCAGCGCCGGGGAGCACTAACGGCGCCCTGCAATCTTTCGACATCAAGCTGATCGACTTCGGCCTCTGCGAACTCGAGACAACTCCAATCGGCACCCGGGCCCGGGGAACGGTGCCCTTCGTCGCTCCGGAGGTCATCGAAAAAACCCATGCCGACCGACGCAGCGACCTCTTCTCCCTCGGTGCCTCCATAGCCTGGAGCATCTCCGGGCAATCACCCTTCCCGGGCAAAGGACCGGCTCAATGGCTCGACTCCGTCCGCAACGGCAAAACCGAAGATCTTCTCCTCCAGGCCCCGGGAATCCCACAGGAGCTGGCCGAGCTGGTATACCACCTGCTTGAAACGGATCCTGAAAATCGTCCGGGGAGCTCCCGCGAGCTCATCCGCACTCTCGAACAGGCCGGGGATTTCTCCCTGCCAGGGGACCTGGACTTCTCAGCCCCTCGAATCCCCCTTACCGGCTGGGAGCGGGAACTCAACCTCGTGCGCGATGAGCTCGAACAGCTGCATCGGGATGACTCAACCACCTCGCTCGTCCTCTTCGAAACCAATCCCGGGCAATTTACCGGGGCTTTTCTTGAAGAGATCGAGACCATGGCCCTCACCAAGGGTTTCGAGTTTGTTGATGGCGTGTGCCATTCTCCGCGCAGCAACAACTACTCCCCGTTCCGGGAACTCATCTGCAAGCTCTCAGAGAGTTTCGATCTCGGCTCCCCGGGCTGGGGCGCCCTGCAGGAGGTCGCATCCCTGTTTCTCGAGGAGGTCGAGCTGCCTGAGCCTGAACTCACAGCCGATTCCGGGGCAGAGGACGACTCCAACCCGGCCCGGCTGATCGACCGACTCACCGGGCTACTGCTCGAAATCGGCCGCCAGCGCCCCGTGGTTCTCTGCCTGAGAAACCTCCAGAGAGCGAGCAAGGCGAGCCTCTCACTGTTGCAGTCGATTGCCCGCAACCTGGCAATTCTGCGCCAGGAAGAGGATGAGATTCCGGAAGGTGAAGCGCCGCGGCCGAGCAAGCTGTTGTTGCTGGGAACCTGGAACACCGAAACTCCTGAACGCGAAGTAGAGACCCGGGAAACGATCCATGACCGCATTGAGACCCTGGCTGAAGAAGACTATTGCCGCCGTCTGCGACTGCGCAACCTGACGCTTGAGAGCGTACGCGACTGGGCAGCGAGCCGGGCGCCTCACCTGCAGGTGCCCGCGGGTTTATTGCAGAAGCTCTACGATCGCTCCGAGGGGCTGCCGAGGCTGCTCGATGAATACCTCAGGAGGGTAGACGGGCGTCTCTTCACCTCTTCGGACCCTGCCGCTGGAGAGGAGCTGGACGAGACCGAAAAAATCGAACCATCCGGAGACCTTCTTTCGGGGCTGCCGATGAACCTCGAAGGAGCCATTCTTGAAAGAGAAGACCTCCTGCTTACAAGGGACAGGACCCTCCTGGAGCTGCTGGCAAGCTCCGGAAGAATTTCCCTGCCTGCAGAAACCCTGCGGATCGCAGAGAGCAGGCTGCGCAGCCTCAGCAAAGACGCACCGAAAGAGAAGCAGGTGGATAATGAAGTCGCGAGGATTGACTTCGAACAACGGCTGAGAAAGCTCGAGTCGGAAGGCTTCGTCGAACTTCGAAGGGGCATCCATGGAACAGAGATTGAATGGAGCTGTGACCCCGCCAGCAGGCTGCTCTACAAGCGCTGCGGACAGAAGACCCTTCAGCAGTACCATAAAGTTCTCTACGAGGTCCTCTCCTCCGAGTTCAACCTCCACACCGTGGAGGCCAGCGTGCCTGAACACCTCGCCTACCATGCAGACCGGGCAGGATTCACCAATCGCTTCCGGCAACAGGCCGTCGCCGCGGCCCGACGCCTCAGCAGCTTCCACGACTATCCGAGCGCCGCCACCCTCTACGAGAGTGTCCTTGAGAAGATGGCCGGGTTCGATGACCGCAAAGATGAGAACGCCGGGCAGGCCCGGTCGCTGTTCTGGTCGGTCAACTGGAACCTGGTCCACCTCTACCGGAAAATGAACAAGCTGCCGCAGGCGCTCGACAAGTTGACCGTCCTTCTCTCGCTGCTGCAGAACAACACCGACTCCTTCGAGGCCGGCCAGGTCTACCGGGCGATGGGAGAGATCTACCAGGAAAGAGGCGACGGAACCAATGCCGCCCACTTCCTCGAAAAGAGTATCCAGGAGCTCAAGGCCGACCCGGGCGACAATGCGAATCCACAAGAACAGGAAACCGGGAAAATCACCCGTAACAGGCAGCTCTGCCGGGCCCTGCTCTCCCTCGGCCTCTTCCTGCTGGAGCGGGGAGACCTCGAGCAGGCGGAGGAGACACTCAAGGAAAGCCTCGCGCAAGCCGGCGAACAGGAAGGGCTCGATGGCCTTCTCGCGGAGGCTCACCTGCTGCTGGCGCAGATCCACAACCGCAAGAGCGACCTCGAACGGGGCCTGGCCCTGAACCGGGAAGCGCTTGAGCTGGCCGAACAGGCCGGCGACCTGCACGCTATAACCCGTTCCATCAGGGCTATTTGCGAAACACACCTGGCCCGGGGAGACCACGACCGGGCAACCGCCTCGATCCAGAGAGGCATCGCGCTTTCAGAGGCTGTCGATGACAAGCCCGACCTGGCACTCTCCTACAAGAGCCTCGGAAACGTACTCTACAACGGCGGCGACTACCACCGCGCCCTGGAAAGTTACCAGAAAAGCCTCAGGCTCTGCCGGCAGACAGGCGACGAGGAGGGGACTGCGCGGATCTACAACAACCTCGGCAACGTCCTCCAGTTTCGTGACCAGACGGCCGAAGCGGCGGAATACTACAAGCTCGCCGTTGCCATCTTCAGCCGCCTGAACAACCAGTTCGGCATGGCGGCCTGCATGAACAACCTCGCCGGTATCCTCGAGCGCGATGGGAAATACGATGAAGCGCTCGACTACGCCTACAGGTCCCTGGAAAAGCGCAAGAAATTCAGCGGCAAGTCCGGTGTCGGGTTCTCTTACTACCGCATCGCGATGATCTACCAGGCCAAGGGAGAGCTTGAGAAGGCCCTGAGCTACGCCCGAAGGAGCATCCGGATTCGTGAAGAGCTCGATGACAAGGTCGGACTCGCCTACTCAAACCTGCAGCTGGCTGAGCTGCGAATGGAAACCGAAAACCTCGCGGACATCTTTGACTACTGCAGCCAGGGAGAGCGCGGCTTCCAGGAGCTGGGAAACAGGATCGGCCAGATCATGGCAAAGGCCACCCGGGCCCGGGCTCTCTTCCACATCGGGGTCTTCGAAGAAGCCGAGGAACATTTCAGAGAGGTCATCATAGCGGCTACCGCGAAGGAGCTGCCGACCGTAGCCGGCGACAGCATGATCCGCCTCGGAGTTCTGCTTGCAGAAAAAGGCCGGCTGGCAGATGCCGAGCGCCAGCTGCTGGAATCGGAAAAATTGTTCAGGACAGCCCGCTACCGCAGGAAGCTGGTCGAGGCCATCCTCCAGCTGGCGGCGCTGCGAATCGAAATGGCCGAGATCAGGCAGGCCGAGGCGAACCTGGAGGAGGCCTACTCCCTGCTGGAGGATCTCGGTTCCCGCGACCTGGTGCCACTCTACTTCCTGCTGCGCAGCCGGCTCGACATGGAGCTCCCGGAAGCGGACCTCGATTCATCTCATAAATACCTCCAGCGGGGGCTGGTTGAGTCGCGCGAGGCTCGTCTGCGCGACCTCGACTGGCGCTTCCACCTGCAGCTTGGGCTGCTGGAACAGAAACGCAGCGACTACAGGCTCGCCAGGATTCACTTCCAGCAGGCCAGGACCCGGCTCGAGGAGCATTGCGAGAGCCTGCCGGATGCCTACCGTGAAAATTTCTTCGCTCTTCGCGAACGCCAGATGGTGATCCGCTGCTGCGAGCAGCCCATGGGGGATCTACCAGAAGCCCTGCCTGAAGAGCCTGGAAGCGGCGACGAGGCCCAGAAAAAGTGGGATTCAGAGCAGGCAGCCAGGCCGGTCCACGACCCGGGCCAGCATGCAGCCATGAACCTCGAGCTCATGCGACTGCACGAAATCATCGTCGCCCGCGGCAGCGGCCAGAAGCTCGACCAATTGCTCGAACGCATCATGGATGCCGTCATTGACCTGGTCAACGCCGAGCGGGGCTTCCTCATCCTGGAGTCTGAAAATTCCGGTGAGGAGCCGAGCATTGTCGCGCGGGATTTCGACAAGGAAGAGGTCAGGGATCCCGGGCACAAATTCTCGACCTCGATCGCCCGGCAGGTGATGGAGAGTGGAGAGCCCCTGCTGGCCGGCAACGCCCTCTCCGAGGAACCCTTCGAGACCCTCAGGAGCGTCAGGGAGCTGCGGCTGCGTTCGGTCCTGTGCGTTCCACTTAAATTTCACGAAGACGTCCTGGGAGTCGTCTATCTCGACAACAGGCATCGCCGGCATGCCTTCCAGGAATCGGAGCTGAAGACCCTGCAGACCTTCAGCGACCAGGCGGTGATCGCCATCACCACCGCCCGGATCATCGAGGCCCAGAACCACAAGAATGACCGGCTGCGCTCACAGATCGAAGAACAGACCGAAGAGCTGGCCGTGGCGCGAAAAGATATCGAGCACCGCCAGGGCCTGCTTGAATCGCGCTACACCCTGGAAAATATAGTCGCGCATTCAGAGGTCATGCAGAAAGTTCTCCTGATGGTGCAGCGCCTGAGCTCCTCGACCCTCGCTGTCTGTATCCAGGGTGAAAGCGGCACCGGCAAGGAGCTCATCGCCCGTTCGCTTCACTTCAACAGTGAGCGGAGCAGGGGACCTTTCGTCTCGGAAAACTGTGGAGCCCTTACCGAGAGCCTCCTTGAATCTGAGCTCTTCGGGCACGTCCAGGGAGCCTTCACCGGAGCTGTCAGCAATAAGCAGGGACTACTCGAACAGGCAAGCGATGGAACCCTGTTCCTCGATGAGATTGCGGACATGAGCCTGGGTATGCAGCAGAAGCTCCTGCGGGTGCTGGAAGAAGGCGAGGTCCGCCCCGTCGGGGGCACAAGCAGTATCTCGGTTACCCCTCGAATCATTTCGGCTTCCAACAAGAACCTGAGAAAGCTGGTAGAGGAGGGAATCTTCCGGGAAGACCTTTTCTACAGGCTCAACACCGTGCGCATTGACCTGCCTCCGCTTCGAGACCGCAAAGAAGACATCCCTGAATTCGTCGAGGTCTTCTCCGACGAGATCTCGGCAAAGCTGGGTATCAAAAGTCCCGTCTTTAACAAGGATGCGATGAGGAAACTGCTCACCCACGAATGGCCCGGCAATATCAGGGAGCTTCGCCATCTCCTCGAAAGGACCCTCTTGATCGCCGAAAACAACACCATTACCGCCCAGGATCTGATCCTGGACCAATCGGTGAGGGGCAAGATCGAAGAAGAGAAAGCCCTGGAAGAATTATTCGGAGAAGAACAGATGGAAGGCTTCCGCATTGCACGTAACTCCTTTGAGGAAATGTACATCGAGAGAGCCCTCAAGGAATGTGCTGGTAATGTTGCAGCGGCATCGAAACTCAGCGGTTTATCACGAGAATCGTTCTACCGCCTGATGAAGAAACATGAGATCCAGCGCGACGATTGATCACCATGAATGCGAATTTTCAGCCAGGGCTTCTGCAGGGCTTTTTTCGGTAGGTTCGAGAGCCGCGAAAAGGTTGCACCTTACTGAAATTGCCCTTACTATTTACGTTCGTCGGATTAGATTTATTTTAAAGTCAATGCGCCTTCGCCTGGTGCTTTTGGAACGTGGCGGATACGTATTGCGCTGAAGGGGGCCCCCAGGGGGTTTTATGAGTACCAGGTCAAAAGGGCAGAAAGACTTGAGTCGACATGCCGCGCGCTCGCGGGGGCGTTCTGCCCTCATCGTGACCTTCCTGGTCAGCCTGCTGGCCGGACTCGTTGCCCTCTCCTGGGTCAGCGGCCTCATCGGACCCGGAGAAATCAAAAGCCTGCAGCGCTTCTGCAGTGACCTCCCGGGAATTGAAGTACTGAGAGCCCGCGAAGAAGCTGAATACGAAGAAGACCAGGTTGACCAGCGGGAACCCTTCGTCCTCCTTCTCGGGCCTGGTGAACGCCCGCCGATGCGGCCGATGGAAATGGCGGTTCGCCCGGACCGGGGAAACGTGGATCTCCAGGTCCTCGATGGAAACCGGGAGGTAGAAAACGGTGCCCGGCGCAACCTCCAGCCTGAAAGAATCAAGAAACCCGTACGCAACGCAAATCCTGCGGCTGAGGGCCCCGGAGACGACGAACCACTCGCCGATGGACCCGGAGACGACGAACCACTCGCCGATGGACCCGGAGACGACGAACCGCTCGCCGATGGACCCGGAGACGACGAACCGCTTGGCGATGGCGGCGGAGCACAGCTCGCCGGGAACAACCCGCGTGGAAATGAGATGAATCGCCTTGGGCGTGATTTTGTCCCTGTTGAAAGGGCTGGCGCTGCCCAGGCAGGTAACCTGCCTGCAGGAGAAGATCTCCTCGACGGCAGATGGCTGCGCATGAGGCTTCAGACCAACTTCGCCTACCCAGGCGTCCTGGTCTTCTCTTCCGGAGGGACCTTCCTCACCGCCCTGCCGGTGAACCCGAATGGAAGAGCATCGACCCCGAGGGATCCCATGAGTGGACTCTTCAATGTTGCGGTCAACCTGGACGTCCAATGGCTGCAGGCAGCCCTTGACGATATCAATCTCCTGAGCCCGGGAAGAGGCATTCTCAATCTCGACGTTGCCCTGCACTCCACCATCACCGGCTCGAGAATCACCCGCGGCAGCTGGAGCGGCCACGTTCAAGGGCTCCCCTGGTTGGCATTTTCAGCGGATCTTCCGGAGCCGTTGAGACCCGTTGCTGTAGCGCCCAAGCTCGGCAGAAAGAAAAGCCCCAGGCAGGCTGTAGGCCTCTTTGAGGCGGCCAGGATACGCCGACCACAGCGTACACGCGTTCGACTGGACCTGCACCCCAGGAGCGGTGACAGCTTCTACTTCCTCGTCGGAGCCGCAAACCGTCACGACCTGCTCGCCAATCCTGATAATGAAGAAAACGGCTTCGAATTCCTCCGCAATGTCCAGGTGCTCTCCAGCGGCACCTTGAATAGAAGGAACAACAACCTCAGCCTGTTCCTCGACAGTCGCTCCAACAACAGGAGTGCTGTACCCTACGTAGCCCTGTGGTCCTATCACCAGGACAGGGGCTGGGCTCGCTCAAGAGTCTCCCTGGTTCCCTGAGGTCAAACTTTTTCCCGGCTAGCGAGGCAGGATTCGCAGGATCCGGTTGTGCCCGGTGTCAACGACATACAGGTGCCCTTTATGCCAGCGCACCCCGTGGGGGCGTTGCAGCTTGATCTTCGGATCACCGAATCCCCTGCCCAGCACGGTTGAAACCCGGCCCGTCTTCGGATTGAACTTGCGAATCGCCTTGTTCACGTCGTCTGCAATGTACACGTTTCCACCCGGGTCACAGCATATATGCTTGGGTGAGCCGAACAGGGCCTGCAGTGCCTCCCCATCGCGAAATCCTTTCCGCCCCGTACCGGCGACCGTGCGAATCACCCCATCCGCACCGACTGCCCGCAATGCATTTCCACTGCGCTCCAGGATGTACAGCTTGCCTGATGCATCGGATGTGACCGCCCTGGGATCAACCAACGGGCTTTTCACCGCCAGGGCACCATCTTTGGGAACCCCTTTTCTCCCGTTACCGGCAACAGTCCGAACCAATCCGCTTTCCAGGTCAATATTACGGATCCGCCGGTTCTTCAGGTCAGCAACATGCAGGGTCTTACCGTCCACAGACAGCTCGATACACATGATGTAATTGAATCTTGCCGAGTCAGCCCGGCCGCCGTCACCAGAGAATCCTCTGGCTCCCGTTCCTGCAAACGTCCCGGTTCGGAGCGTCCCCAGGTCTACCCGGCGCACACAATGGTTCCAGCTGTCGGCAATCAGCAACCTGTCATCAGCAGTCACGACACAATTATGCGGACCATTGAACCCTGCCCGGGAAACACCTTCTCCATCGCCTGAATAGCTTTTCTCATGAGACCCGCGAAGTGTTTTCAATTCTCCCTTTGCAGAGCGCTTATGAAGACTGCCACTGGAGAGTTCGACAATATACATCGCTCCTGATGAGTCAAAATCAATCCCGAACGGCCCCGCCAGGGGACTATCCGCTGCTTTCCAGGTCCCATCTTCAGACACCAGGTAGCCCCCCACGATGAATTCTACCTTTGCCGGACTCTTCACCTCATCCGCCAGTAAAGGCGAAAAGGGAAGTCGGTCTTTGCCGCTGCGAAATCCGCATAGTGCAACCAGCAGAAACACCAGGAATACAGTTCGATAAGACATCTGGGATCACTCCATGATTCTTCTGACAGGATTTCACCGTCACTCCACCAGAAGGCGGGAAACCGTCACTTACAATCGAGCCATTGCTCAACTCAGTGGAACTTTCTCTCCCCTGAGAATAACGAATTTTCACCCCTGCCAGTAAAGTACTCCAGAAAATGATGCCCCGCAAAAGCCCAGTTCAGCCAGCACCAGCCAACCTGCCCTCTTTCTGGCACAGCCAAAGTGTTAAGCCAGCCTGAACTTCTGACCAAAGTCTTGTCAAAATTCTGACAAAACCATTTTTGTACCATCTGTGGGATTCGAAAGCCTCCATCCCAAGTGCTTTCATACAAGTGACTTAAAGAAGAAACTCGGAATTCACTTGTTTGGCCTGAGGTTTGCTCTATGTCCCGTCGAGGCGCAGCCTCAAGAGGAAACAAAAAGAACACAAAGCAGTACTCAGGAGTACCTACCTTGGAGCCAGTTGAAACCGTAGTCGCACGCCTCCTAAAGAACCTTAAGGGCAAGGTTGTAAGCCACGCTGAGATCTTCGAGCTTGCCAACGATGCCTCCTCCGATTCCGCTTACCTTGATCGAATCCTCAAGGCACTGAAGAAGGAGGGGATCAAGGTCCTGGCCATTAATGGCGAGAAGAAGGAAGGCGAGGAATCGGCCGCCATTCGCAAACTGGGCGATCCCATCCGCATGTATTTCAGCCAGATGGCAGAGAGACCGCTCCTGGATCGCGAACAGGAGGTTGAATACGCCAAGGGAATTGAATCATCCCGTATCAATCTCAGGCGCCTGCTCTACTCGACCCGCTACGGCCAGCAGAGAGTCCTCGAGCTCTTCAGGCTCATCATGAGCAAAGAGATCCTGATCGAGAAAGCTCTCGATGTAAATCTCTCGGTAAAAGGCGAGCGCCACGAGTTCTTCCTGAAAATGGAGAAGTCCCTCGCCTCGATCGAAAGGAACATCAAAGCCAACGTCAAGGATTTCGACATCCTGCGCAAGAAGGCCGGTGGACTCGACTTCCCCCAGGCCGGAAAAAAGAAAAAGGCGGCCACTGCAGCTGCCAAAAAGATCACCAAGAAGGTTTCGAAGAGGCAATCCAATAAGTCAGAGGTTGTCCGAGTTCAGAATCGGTTGCTTCGAAGGATCCGGCGAACCGTCGGAATCATCGAGCAGTATCACGTCAAGATGAGCTATCTGGCGCGCTGGAAAAGTGCCCTGGTGCAGTTTGGGGAAATTATACACAGGGTTTTGCCAAATCCAGCACAGCGCCAACGCTATAGTGATCAAACCGTTCTGAGGGAGGTAAATACCGCTCTCTTCGGAAACTATGAGACCTTCCTTGTACTCGCAGCCAATGCTCAAAAAGAGTTCCTCCTCTACGAGAGAGCTAAGAGCAACCTGGCTTCGGGCAACCTCCGACTCGTCGTAAGTGTGGCTAAGCGGTACCGCAAGCGGGGCCTTTCCTTCCTGGACCTGATCCAGGAAGGAAATACCGGCTTGATGCGGGCAACGGAGAAATTCGAATACCGCAAAGGCTACAAATTTTCCACCTACGCCACCTGGTGGATCCGTCAGGCGATATCGAGAGCCATCGCCGAAAAGTCCCGCATGATCCGCTTGCCGGTATACATGTCGGAAACCATGACGAAGCTCATGTCGATCAGCAGGGAAATGACCTACAAAAACGGCCAGGCCCCTGACCTGCTCGATATCGCCGAAGACATGGGACTGCCTCGAGAAGAGGTCCGCAAGGCTCTCAAGCTCTCCAGGCCCCCGGCATCGCTCAGTAATCCGCTCGGGGACGATGAAGAGAGCACCTTCGGAGACCTGCTCGAGGACAAGGGAGCCGAATCTCCCACCATGGCGATCACCCAGGACATGCTCCGGGACCGCCTTGAAGAGGTTCTCAAGAGCCTCAGCCTTCGTGAACGTGAGGTCGTCAAGTTCCGCTACGGAATCGGCAGGGACTCAACCTGTACCCTCGAGGAGCTGGGCAAGAAGTTCAAGGTCACCAGGGAGAGGATTCGCCAGATCGAAATCCGCGCCCTCAAGAAACTTCAGCACCCGACCCGCAGCCGTTCGCTCGAGGGATTCCTCGAGTAATCGGTTACGACCCGGAAAAAGCACCGCCGCCACAGGCTGTGAGAGCCTGCGCCCGGCCTCAGTGCGTTTTAAGCCACTCAAGGACGCGTGTGCGCAATAGTGGCAGCTCTTCCTCGAAGCGCTCCCGCAGCGCTTCATAGCGCGTAACAAGGGCCTCTGAGCGAGGATCCTCTCCTAACATCGACAGGTTGGAATGGATGTTGAGCTCCGCAGACCTGAAAGCGGCATGGGAGAACTCCAGGGCTGCTCCGAGGTCGCTGTCAGCGCCAAGGCGCACGACCCCTACACCTGCAGCATCCAGCAGGGTGTCAATCAGGTCACAAACTCCCAGGCAGGCCGAGAGAGTATCGAGCGGTACGTTGGTCGCCTTTTCTGCCGCATCGCAAAGCGCGAGTTTGCGTTTTGATTTTTCTTCTTCACTCTCCTTCGGCAGGCGCAGGGCTGCCATAAAATCATCAAAAACGGCGATGTCAGCAGCCTCCAGCTGACGGAAGCTGCTGGCCAGCTCTACTGCACTTCCAGCCGCCTCTTCAAGAATGGCCAGGCCGCTCTCATCGGCTGCTTCTTCCGATGAGGTGCTCCCCTGCATTTTCTGCAGCGAGATCCCGGCGACCATCCGCACCAGCGAAGTGGCAAGAAGGCCAACTCTTGCCGCTGCCGCTCCACCCCCTGGCGTCGGGGTCGCTGCAGCAAGAGACTCGGCAAAACTCTCCGGGGAACCTGTTTCGAGTTGATCTGTCATTAGGGAACCTGCTTTCTGGCGCTGAAAATACACCGCCAGCGCACCGCTTTCAAGCCATGCCATCCTGGTAAGCAGGAGGAACTGTTTCGTTTTTCATCAACTCCCGCAGCAGCGTCGTAGCAAAAGAACCCTTGGGAAGAAAGAATTCGATCACCATGCCTTCTTCATCCACCGACCAGCTCAGCCCGGTGACTGGAACCCGCAGGGAGCGCCGCAAGCCCTTCATGCGCCAGACCTGCTGCAGATGATGGAAGTCCTTGTGGCTGAGGCCCTGCCGGTCCAGCACCGCTGATTCCAGCTCGCCCGCCCAGCCCCCTGGAATCAGCATCTTCGCACCGAACATGGGCCCGGTCGGACTGATCTCGAATTTCTCCAGGCGTTCCTGTTCAACCTCGAGATCCTCGATGGAGAAATTGGCCCCATTGTCATGAAGGCAGGCTACATCTCCCGCGAAGGTCCTGCCGGGGTCTCCCGCCGACGCGCTCATGCGCTCATCGAGAACTGTATTGAAGAGGTAGGACTGGAAAGCTGAAAAATAGAGGCGCATGAGGCCGTGGTGGATCAGCTTCGCCGCGCCCTTGTATTTCTCCCCCACCCGCAGGAGATAGATCAAGAGCTTCCGCTCCTCCCTGAAGCTTCCCGGGAATCTCTCGAGAGCCTCCCTCCAGCGAAACTGCATAAAAAGGTGACGCGCCGCGACAACATCCGGATTGTACTCTGTCACGCAGGGATGGCCGAGGATCCGCCTTACAGCACTGCGGCTGTCCCTCATCAGAAAGGCGCGGCCGATCCAATGCGAATCTCCCCGATTGCCAAAACGCTGCGGGCCGAAGTAATTGGGAAGGCCCAGCTGCTCGATTCTCTCCAGGATTGGCTTCGCGAGCTCATCCGCATCCGCTGACACTCCGCGAATTCGAATTCTGAATTTGTTCCCCCTCAGATGTCCAAGCCGTAATTTGTTCCGATGCAGCCGTGCTGAAAGAATCCGTAAGTTTTTGAATTCAAGGTCGAGAACATCCTCAACCCGGATTCCCGCCAGGCTGACCGTCTGCCTGGTGATACCCTTGCGATCCTTGAGCCCTGCGTAACCGAAGTCCTTCTGCGGACGCCCGAGACGATGGGAAAGCTGGCGAATCGCCTCGGAGGTGGAAAGGTCGCGCTTTTCTATGCGGAAATAAACATGCTCACCCTCCCCACAAGGCTGATAAAGTGAGATTTCGTCTACGAGGAAATCTTCCAGTTCCTCACGGATCTTTCCGCCGATCCCCGGGAAATCTGAGCTCAGGTAGGTGTGCGGCAGGCCGATCATCCGAGCCATACTGCCACCACAGGCGCCGTGAATCAAGAAAGCAGGGGAATGCCCCATCACGGTTTACGATTTTCTCCGGTGCCCGGGTACCTTGTTTTCAGGAGCCGGTAATTACCGGCCCCTGGCGGAGTTCCCGGCCCGATTATCAACCCACCCCTAGGTGGAAATCGGCCGAAATTACGTGATACAATCGTGAATCATGTCTCGGCGACAGGAAGGCCGGCAGCAGGGCCCTTGTGGAAGGGCTTTCAAGCTGTGAAATCCTTCCTGTAGCAGAGCGAGTGAGCCAATACCACCAACCAACTTTCACCTTACGTGGAGTCTTAGTACCGAAATGCTGAAGAAGCTAGCAAAATATAATGCCGGTCGCCCGGGCCTCGTTGTTGCCCTGGCTGCGGTGATCGTTCTGGCCAATATTGGGCAGGTCGCCTCTCAACAACAGGGCTCTGCGAAGACCAAGGTCTCCCAGGCCGAAAAGGCAAGTCCCGACAAGAGCAAGGGACCCTCGAAAAGACGGTATTTCCTGAAACCTCCCCCGAAGAATTTCACACCGCCCACCTCGAATGTTAACGAGCCCGTATTTGACTGGGGTTCGGTTCTCCAGGGCGAGGTGGTCATCCATGAATTTCAGCTGAAAAACACGGGAGGCTCACCCCTTAAGATCGAGAAGGTCAAGCCCGCCTGTGGTTGCACCACGGTTGAATTCACCGAGGTTATCGCCCAGGGCGCCACCGGCAAGGTTACGCTGAGGGTCGACACCAAGAAATTTTCCGGGACTGTCCGCAAGACCGCCGAGGTGTTCACCAATGCGAACAAAGTTTCCCAGCGCCTCACGATGACGGGAAAAATTGAGCTGGCCATCGAGATCGAACCCAGGCTTCCTCGAATCCAGGTGGTTAAGGGTGTCCCGATCAAGCCTGTCTCTATAACCCTCAAGAAGGCCGCAAACTATGCCTTCAAGGTCAACAAGGTCTCCAGCAAGAGCGAGCTTGTCGACGTCACCATGAAGACGGTCGAAGAGGGGAACCTCTACGAGCTCACCGTAACCCCCAAGCTCGACAAGGATGATTCCCGCAAATACCACTATGCGGAGATCAACGCCAACGTCACTGTCAAAGACAAGAGCTTTGACCTGCCGGTGAAGGTCTCGATCACTGTCAAGGAGCGCATCGAGGCCAGCCCACCGTCGGTCTACTTCAGCCGCAGAGACACCGACAAGCTTGGTAAGACTCCCGCGCCACCCAGCAAGCAGCTGACGATCAAGAGTCTCGACCCCTCCCACTCCTTCAAGATCACCGGGATCGAGCTTCTGAACGCCACCCTTTCCAAGAGCGGTGAGCATTTCACCACCAAGCTCGAAGCGGTCACCGAAGGCAAGGAATACAAGCTGACCGTGGCCTACGCGAAGAAGGCCAAGGCCGGAACGCGCAGGGTCATTGAGAAGATCAGGCTTTCCACCGATGACCCGCTTCGCAAGGAGATCCTGATCAACGCGACCGCCTCGCTGGGAACGACCACCTTGAAAAGGAACTTTGGTTCCACCAAGAAGATAACCAGCGGCTTAACAAACCCTGCGGCAACTCAAAAGCCCAAGGTCTTCGGTCCGATCCCCCCGGCCCCCAAAAAGTAAGGCCCCGGCTGAAAACCGCTGAACTGTGAAATCTCCAGGGAGCCGGAATCTTTCCGGCTCCTTTTCACAGGTAAAGGAACCCTCAATAATCCTGTACAGGAGGCGCCCTCAGGGACGTTCCAGGCGGAACTCGCCCTTGTTGGAGTCGACGCTGTACCTGAAATTATTGAGGAAGTTCAGTCCCAGCAGGTTGAGACTTCGCCCCGTGGTGTCAGGAAGGACGATCACCGGCAGGTTGTGGACTGCGTAGCCCTGCAGTGACACCGAGCCGAGACGAATTCTCCTGACCTGCATCCTGCCGTTCGCAGTGGTGACGTTAACACGTTCACCGCGCTCATAGGCATAGCCGAGTTTCCTCGCAAGCGACTCAGAGATGGCCGTATAGCTCGCCCCTGTATCTATTATAAAGTTTTCCTCGAGACGGCCATCGATCGCTATTTTCGCCCTGAGAGAAAGGGCTCCTTCCGGAATAGGGATCACCACCGCTCCCCTGCTCGAGAGAATGTCATCGATCCTGCCCAGCAGGATGTCTGCTTGCTGGGCAAGAGAGGAATCGAACTGTTTCGCCTCCTCCAGCAGCCGGATTGCATCAGCATAAATCCCCCACTCCTGGTAGAGCTGACCGAGATTGAACCGCATGATGGCGGATTCAGGCAGCTGTTCGAGACCATCGATATAGGCCAGCTCAGCCTGGCGGGCGTCTCCCACCTTCAGGGCCTTCCGCGCAAGATCATGGTAGGCCCCTTCCAGCATGGGAACGATACTCCTGGAGCTTTCGAGTTCCTTCACCTGCAAGAGGGCCTCGATGGTCTCCCGGGTCAGCTCCAGCTCGGCGCAAACCTCCGCCAGCTTGAACCAGAGGATTCCATCCCGTCCGAACATCTCCAGGCCACTCCTGGCTGTTTCGGCCGCCTCTTCAAAGCGCCTGCGGTTCTGCAGACGCCCTACCTCGCCGAGATAACTCTCTCGCAGCATGACCAGCAACCTGTCAAGACGCACGTCCTCGACGTTTTCCAGGTGTCCACGCTCAAGCGCCTGCTCCAGGACCCTGATGGCCTCCGCCCAGTGCTTCTTGCTATAGTTGATACGCGCCTGCTCCTCCAGGTCATCGAAGGTGCCCTCGTAGATCCGGATCGTGTTCTCCGCTACCGTGCCGCTGATCGGCTCCAGGAGGGCCTCCCGGGAAAAGACACCGGCCGGATCAATAAAAATACGCAGGCCCTGGGGACGAGCGGGGATGGTGCGTCGAGGAATCCCGACAACATTGTCGATGAGCGGGCGGCAGAGTCCCAGCACCGCTCCAGATTTCGAAACGGCCAGGAAAGATTCCGCATCGATTCCGGGAGAATCTTCCAGGAGGATTCCGGAATGGCCATCCGCTGATGTGTAGAAAACTTCAGCGAGCTTTGCCAGGCGTGCGCCGGGACCCTCATACACCTCTATCTCATCTTCACTGGCAAGCTCCTGCCGTTTCTCCCGGGACTGGATATCGAGGGCCGGCAACTGCTTCCCGGTTCTCGCCAGGCGCAGGAGAACGAGATCCGCGGGCTGGTTGTAGCGGATAATCCCGGTGACCGGGATGGTGCCCCTGATTCCCGCACGACGGCAATTCACCTTGTAGACCCCGAGCAGGGGGCTGTAACGACTCAGCAGCACTCCATCGGGATGAACCACAACGGCCGGCATCTCCCTGGCGGGCCTTCCCTCCTTGTCAATCAGCACAAGGGTCGCGAGGGAGCGGCCGACATCCACCGGCCGGGGCTGCGGATTAGAGGGAGTGACCTCTCTTATTGAAACGGGTCCGGTTCCGGGAGCAACCGGTTTGCCGGGGTCCGTGAGCTCAGCAGGCGGACTGCTCTTTTCCGGGACGGGGGGGACCGCAACTGCAGATGCCGGCGCCGAAGGAGGCGCAACCGGCCCCGGCTCCACCCTGTACAAAAGAAACCAGGCCGCCATCGCCACCAGGCCAGCGAAGAGAATCGCCGAGTAGAGCAATCCGCTGCCCCCCCGGCCTTTCCTGCCGGTCGACTGGCCACATTGGCTGCAGAATGCAGCTGAATCATCGTTCCAACTACTGCAAGCCTGGCACTGCAACATATCTTCGAGTTCCTTCCCGGTAATACCGCGGGTAGAAAAGTACCGGCTGTCTACGCTGGCAACCGCCGGCCCCTGTAACCAGTATGCAGCACGGCTGCCCGGGGCTCAAGAACACCGGGATCTTTTAATGTGGCACAGAGCAGGGGAAATCCTATAAACCCGCAACAGGCCGCAGCTTGCTGGAGCCTGTACTGTAGAATTCAAGCCCGTTTCTGAGACAGTAACCCGAGCTCTCGGTAAGAATATCCAGGGTGCGCAGGGCTCCCTCAAGGCGAGGAAGAGAAACCAGCAGCGGCTTCAGTATCGATGGCTCATCGGAATCAGGCATCAAGGTTCCAACCAGGCCCCCCACCTTGAGCAGCCAGTCGCCCGGGTCAGGAATCCCAGCGCCGACTCCACTGTAAAAACTGTCGATGGGCGTATCGGGCCCGGGAAGCCAGCCCAGCCGACCGGCATCAGCGAGGTTCTTTGATTTCCCGCCCAGGGTCTGTACCACCTTATCAAGACCATCACGCGCCGTCGCCAGTACCAGGAAATTCCCATGAACCCCGAAGAAGAACTCGAAGCCGAGCAATCCTGATTTCAGCGAATACCGTTTCCCACCAGCTCCTTCGTCCTCCCGCCGCAGGAGCTCGAGGTTCCACTTCGCCAGGGGTTCCTGCAGTGCTGTAACAACCCCATCGATCGCCTTTGCAGCTCTCTCCCCGTCGCGAACCTCGAAAAGGGCGGCGCGCGGGACCCCTGCCCCCACCCCGCCAGGGCCGGGGCCGAAAACAGCCGTAGCCCTCCGCCCGGTCAGGTTGCGTAATATGTCGCGCTGCAGGCGAACTCCCAGCCTGGCCTGCTCACGTTCGAAATTCTCGGCTGAGTCGCCACTGTCGGTAAGATTGACAAGGAGATCGAGGCAAAAATCATAGATACCGGAGGGATCGGTTCCCGAGGTGGCGCTGAAGGCGGCCGCCTCGGCAGGAATCGCTGTGGCGAGTCCCGCCGCCGTCGATTGTCCGACAATAGCCTTCAGTAGAGGGTTCTCCTTGCCGGCGCTGAGAACGGTACGTGACCTCGACTCGATGCCCCCGGAATGGAAGCTGGCGACATAATGGTATTCCTCGATCACGTCGAGAATTACCGCATCCTGCAAAACTCCCCTGGGCTGAAAAACGAGCTCGAAACGGGCAGTCTCACCCCCCGGATCCCTGGCGGGCTGCTTTTTCTTCCCGGCCTCCTCCATCTTCCTGCTGAGTTTCGCATAGTCTCCCGCGGCAATGTAGCCCGGCGACAGGGTCTCCCCCGAGAGCAACTGGAAGCTCCGACGCAGCAGGGTGGCGGAAGTCGCTATGCCGACCACATTGTCCTGGGCACTGACTGCGACCTGGTCAAGCGGTTCGAGCCTGTTGTGAAGAACCGTGGTGGCCGCCCCATTGCGAATTCCAACCTCCAGCTCGTAGGTCCCCGTTGCGGCTGAAAACGCATAGAGCAGATCTCTCAGGGCCTGCAGGTCCGCGGCGCAATCTTTGCTGTTGCTTCGAAACAGGAGGACAAACTCGAGCTGTCCACCCAATCCGACTCGGCTGGCGGCGGCAACCTCCGTAGAAAGCATTCTCCACCATGGGAGCCGCCCGATGAGACCCCGCCAGCGCTCGATATGGGTCTTGTAGGTCTTCTTGTCCGCCGGCGTAAAAGTCTGCCCCAGCTCACGAAAGTATGCATCGAGGAAACCCGACCCCTCCATCACCTGCTTAAGCTGGCTGAGATAAGTGGATGCGAATCCTGCATCGGCAGCATTCTGCCAATGCAGAAAAAGAATCGACTCCTGCGGGATGCCATCGGCCAGTGATTCCGCAGCAAAGCTGTCAGTGGCCGGCAACTGCAGGAAAACCAGGGCCGAAAGGAGCACCAGCCGTGAAGCCGCCACCCTCCGGGGTAAACGACCGCGCTCCCGCCGATGATCGCTCAGGAAAAGATCCATTCAAGAATCGCCTTCTGGGCATGGAGACGGTTCTCCGCCTCCTGCAACACAAC
>CAJWZY010000005.1 GCA_913050545.1 uncultured bacterium
CGCGACCCTGGAATTCAGCGTCAAGCCTGGAGTTGCTCCGCCCCCCCGCCCTCAGCTGGAATCTGCTCCCGCGAGACCTCAAAAGACAAAGCCTGCTGATGGGGCAAGGGTCTACCTCGGTGTGCGCCTGGCTGCGATTCCTCCAAGCCTTGCCTCGCATCTCAAGCTCTCCGCCAACGAAGGAGTGCTGGTAGAAAAAACTCTTCCGGGCTCACCGGCTTACGAGGCCAACCTCCAGAAACATGACGTCATCCTGCAGGTGGCTGGCAAAGCCGTCACCTCCAGCAGGAAAAACGGCAATACGGGCACTATCATCTTCCCCGAAGAATTCAGGGATCTGCAGCTGCGGGGAATTCGGGGGGGGATCACCGGGGGGCTCAGGATCGAATCCCTCGAATCGCTCTTTGGAAATTCCCGTGACGGTGTCACCTCGAACCTCCATCAATTGATCGCTGCAAAACGGCCCGGCGAAGAGGTTGAGCTAAGCATTGTCCGGGCGGGCGAAAAAAAGACGGTCAGGGTCACCCTGGCGACCGATCCCGCAACAAAGCGGTCCCCCCCAGGGGCTTCTCGCCGCGGGAACCTCGGCAACTCTTCGGTTTCTTCATCGGTCACTGTCAGCGATGGAGACCTGACGGTTACCGTCAGGGAAAACAATGGCAGGAAAACCTTCTCGGTACGCCGCGGCAAGGAGGTGATCGCTGACAATGAGCCGTGGGAATCTCTCGATAAGATGCCTGCGGACATCCAGGAAAGCGTCAGGCGTCTGAAGGTGCGTTCATCCCGTGGCTCGGGAAGCGGCGGCGGCCCCATTCCCCCCAGGGAAAAGAAAAAACCGCCCCGCGAAGAAAAAAAGAAGCCTATCTGAGCGGAACGCCCCCGGCACGCTGGGTTTTTACCGCTCACCCCCCACGGGGGTGCTATTGTAGCTGCCATGAAAAACGGTCACGGTACGCTGGATGAAAACGCCTACCATCTCCACAAGCTGGAGAGCCTGGAAAGCCCCTGCCTCGTGGTCTACCAGGAGCTGGTTGAAGAAAACCTGGCGATCCTCCAGCGGGAGATCGAGGAGCTCATCCCCGGTGAGGGGCTCAGCTGCCTGCGGCCGCATGTAAAGACCCACAAGTCCTCCTGGGCCACCCGCCTCCAGCTTGAGCGGGGCATCGACAAGTTCAAATGCAGCCCCAATGAGCTCGATATGCTGACCGAAGAGGGAGCCCGGGACATCTTCGTCGCCTATCCTCCCCTGCGGCCGCTGGCTGAGAAGATCGCCCGCGCCGTATCACAGGATCGAGGGCTGCGAATCCTGGCCCAGGTTTCCCGCATCGAACACGCCGAGTTCCTGGCAGAGGCCGCCGGCAGGCATGATGTTGACCTTCACTACCTCATCGACATCGACGTCGGTGACCACCGAACCGGATTGCAACCCCCTGAAGCCAGGGCCCTGCTGAAAGCCCTCCAGGATGACGACAGGCTCTCCAGGATCCACTGTGAGGGGCTCCATGCCTACGATGGGCACAATCATTCCTCCTGCCCGCAGGAACGCAAAGAGTGCGGATACGAGGCGATGGAGAGCGTGGTGAGCGTTCTTGGTGAGCTGGAAGAGGATGGAAACCAGCTGAAGCGCCTCGTTGTGGGAGGCACCCCCGGCTCCCTGCCCTGTCTCGAGGCACTCGCCAGGAGGAATGACATCGAGGCGGATATCGAGATCTCGCCTGGAACCTTTATCTACTGGGACACCCGCTACGATGAGCTGATGCCCGGACGCTTCCGGCTCGCGGCGCTCATCCTCGCGCGGGTCATGGACCAGCCCACCCCACGAAGAATTACCCTCGATCTCGGCCACAAGCGCTGGGGAATCGACCAGGGACCTGTACACCTCTTTTCCAGTCCCGGCCTCGAGGTCGTCAAGGTAAGTGAAGAACATACCGTGCTCGAGCATGACGGCAACTCCACCCTGGCCATAGGAGATCCTGTCCTCATAGCCCCCCGGCACGTCTGCGCAACAGTCAATCTCTGGGAGGAGTTCCACCTCGTCGCCGCAAACGGGCAGCTGCAAGGTGAGCCTCTCGCAGTAACCGCGAGAAACCGTTGAGGGAAGCAGGGGAAATGGCGAAGAAAACCTGCATCGAGAGGATCCCCGAACCCGAGGTCATGGACGACAGCGAAGAGGCCGGGGTCTACGATGCCGCGGACTTCAACCGGGTCAACCGCTCCTGTGCCCGGCGGGTCTGCAAGCTGCTTGGCACTGACCGCGGCCATGCCCTTGACCTCGGAACCGGGCCGGCAGAAATTCCGATTCGAATCTGCACCCTGGAGCCGGGCTGGAAGATAACTGCCGTTGATGCCAGCCCTTCGATGCTGCGCCTCGCCCGCCGCCGGGTAAAAGAGGCCGGGTTGGAGAAACGAATCCGGCTGCTGCGAGCAGACGCAAAGAAGCTCCGGCAGCTGCGGAGAAGCTTTTCAGCCGTTTTCTCAAACAGTCTTCTCCATCACCTGCACGACCCTGCCCCCTTCTGGAAGGAAATCAAACGACTCGGCCTTCCCGGGGCAAGCGTGATGATCCAGGATCTGCGAAGGCCGGCAAGCAAGGCGAAGGCACGGAAACTGACCCGGCTCCATACCGCAGGCGCCCCTCCACTTCTCAAGCAGCTCTTCTACCAGTCCCTGCTGGCCGCCTTCACCCCGGCGGAGGTGAGAGCCCAGCTCTGTGCTGCAGGCCTGGACCTCAAGGTCAGGGCCACCACCGACCGCCACCTGGTAGCCAGTGGGCGATTGTAGAGAGCCTGCACTTCCTCCTTGACGAATATCTTCAAAACAGTTAGCTCGGTCTTTCTGTAAGAGAAACCCGCAAAGGAAAGAATCTTTGTCGATATCGCAGAATTCCTATCTGGGCAGAGGAGTACTGGCCCAGCTCGCAGATGTCATCCGTAGAGCTTCTCCACGATCCGTTTTCCTGGTGAAAAGCCCCGGCGCCTACAAGGCTTCCGGGGCGGAGCCCCTGGTTGAAAAGGCCCTCGCCGGCCTCGAAACCATCTCCTTCGACAGCTTTACTCCGAACCCCAAATGGAGCGACATCATGGTGGCGCTGGAGCTCTTAAGGAAGAACTCCTGTGACCTCATCCTCGCTGTAGGAGGCGGGAGTGCTATCGACATCGGGAAAATGGTCAGTTTCCTGGCTCTTCAGCCCTCCGCCCCTGAAACCTATCTGCAAGCCGGCGTGAGACCAGCTGAGCCGGTCATACCCCTGGTAGCGATCCCCACTACCGCGGGATCAGGCAGCGAAGCCACCCATTTCGCGGTGGTCTATTATGAAGGAAAAAAATATTCCGTAGCCCACGAGGACATCCTCCCACGCTACTGCCTGGTCGATTCAAGCCTTACCGACAGCCTTCCACCGCTTTGGAGTGCCGCGAGCGGCCTCGACGCATTCTGCCAGGCGGTTGAATCGATGTGGGCGGTCCAATCCGATGATGAATCTACGGCCTGTTCCAGGAAAGCCATCGCCCTGGCCTTCGACCAGCTCGCGGTCGCCTCCACCAGTCCTACCCAGGCAAGCCGTGACGCCATGTGTGAAGCCTCCCACCTCGCTGGCAAGGCCATCAACATCTCAAAGACAACCGCATGCCATGCCCTGTCCTATACGATGACCTCGATGCTGGGAATCCCCCACGGCCACGCAGTCGCCATGACCCTCGGAGCCGTTATGGCTTACAACTACGGTGTCGGTGAGGACGATTGTAATGACCCCAGGGGGTGTGAACATGTACGCGCAAGGATCGATGAGATCCTGCAATTGCTCGGAACAACCGACATCGAGGAGGGACGGGAGAGAATAGACTCCCTCATCGAATCGACCGGGCTGACCACCTCTCTCACCGCTATCGGCATTACAGGTGCCGAGGCTCTCGAGGAACTCGCCGATGGGGTCAACGCTGAGCGCCTTGGAAACAACCCGAGAAAATTTACCCGCGATGGGATTCTCTCCATGCTGCAGGAGCTGCAGTCACGAAGTCATCCCGGAGAGAGCTGAAGAACCTGCCTGGAAAACTACTGGCAGGCTTCGCATTCCTCCCCATTCTGCATCGCCTCGAGCGAGCAGGCCTGCTGCTCCTCCTCGGTGTACTCGCCCTTCACCACATCCTTTACATCTTTCTTCACCGAGACCGTGGCTTTCTCAATATTGGTCGCCGCGGTGGTGCGCAGGTAATAGGTGGTCTTCAGCCCCGAACGCCAGGCATCCCTGTACATGTGGGAGAGAGCCTTGAGGTCCGGAGTGGCCAGGAAGAGGTTCAGCGATTGCGACTGGTCGATCCATTTCTGACGGCGGGCAGCCGCAGCGATTAACGCGCTATAGGGAACACTGAAAGCCGTCTTGTACAGGGCCTTGAGCCGGTCAGGAATGGCCGGGATATCATCGAGCTCTCCATCGAAATACTTGAGCTTGTCGATCATCTCCTGGCCCCAGAGTCCTTCCTTCTTCAGGTCCCTGACGAGGTGCTTGTTGAGCACAATGAAATCCCCGGACAGGTTGCTCTTGACGAACAGGTTCTTGAAGTGCGGTTCGATACAGGGCGAGCTTCCCATGATATTGCTGATCGTAGCAGTCGGGGCGATCGCCAGGACGTTGCTGTTTCGCATTCCCTGCTGGAGGATCTTCTCTTTGAGGAAATCCCAGTTCTTTCGGCTTCCCCTGGGAACATCGACGGGGACTCCCCTCTCTTCTTCAAGCAGGTCAATGCTGTCCTGTGGCAGGATGCCGCGAGACCATTTGGAGTTCTCATAGGTCGAATAGCTGCCACGCTCGGCAGCCAGGTCACTGGATGCCTCGTAAGCGTAGTAGGCGATCGATTCCATGAACTCATCGTTGAACTCAACCGCTTCCGGGGTGTCAAAGGCGATCCCTTTCTGATACAGGGAATTCTGCAAGCCCATAACTCCCAGGCCCACAGGCCGATGGCGGAGATTTGCCGTCTGGGCAGGAACGGTCGGGTAGAAATTAAGGTCGATGACATTGTCCAGGGCCCGAACGGCAATCCTGACCGTCTCCTTCAGCTTGTCCTCGTCGAGCTCACCGTTTTCATCCAGGTGGTTATCAAGGACAATCGAGCCGAGATTACAGACTGCCGTCTCATCCTTGCCCGTGTTCAGGGTAATCTCTGTGCAGAGGTTCGAGCTGTGGATCACTCCGGAATGATCCTGGGGACTGCGGATATTGCACGCATCCTTGAAGGTGATCCAGGGATGGCCTGTTTCAAACAGCATCTGGAGCATCTTCTTCCAGACCTCGATGGCAGGGACCGTCTCTCCCTTGATCTCACCCCGTTCGGCCATCTCCTCGTACTCGACGTATTTCTCTTCGAACTTCCGGCCGTAGAGATCATGTAGTTCCGGCACCTCGCTGGTGCGGAAAAGAGTCCAGTCTTCGCGAGCTTCCATGCGCTTCATGAACAGGTCGGGAATCCAGTTCGCCGTATTCATGTCGTGAGTACGACGGCGGTCATCTCCGGTGTTGCGACGAAGCTCGAGGAATTCGAAGAGGTCATTGTGCCAGCACTCGAGGTACGCACAACCGGAACCCCTCCGCTTGCCGCCCTGGTTCACCGCGACCAGCTGGTCGTTGTGCAGCTTGAGAAAGGGAATAACTCCCTGGCTCTCACCGTTGGTCCCGGCAATGTGGCTCCCTGTTCCCCGTACAGAAGTCCAGCTTCCGCCGAGCCCACCTGCCCATTTAGAGAGATAGGCATTCTCAGCAATCCCCCTCTGCATGATGCTCTCGATCGAGTCATCTACCCAGTAGAGATAGCAGGAGGAGAGCTGGGAGTGCAACGTGCCGGAGTTGAACAACGTCGGGGTGGAGGAACAGAACCTTCGGCTCTTGTAGAGATCGTAGAGCCCCGCAACACGGTCTTCCTTTTGATCGCCTTCGTTCAGGCAGAGTCCCATGGAGACCCGCAGCCAGAAAATCTGGGGGGTCTCGAAACGCGTACCTGACCCCTTGGTCTTATCCATCAGCAGATAGCGGTCATAGAGCGTCTGGATCCCGAGGTAATCGAAGTACAGGTCGGCAGACGGATCGAGGATCTTGCTCAATTTCTTGAGGTCGTATTTTCTAAGTTCCGGCGACAGGCGCCCCAGGGCGATGCCCTTCTCGATATAGATCGGCAGGTAACGCTGGTGGAACTCCTTTAAAGCGCCGATTCCGTCCTTCAGGACATCCCAGCCCAGCACCTCCTCGTAGATATAGCTGCAGAGGATCCGGCCGGAGAAACATGCGAAATCGGCATCTTTCTCGATCAAGGCCTTGGCATTGAGGATGATCGTCATCCTGAGATCTTCCTCGGTGATCCCATCGAACATCGACCGTCTCAACTCCTGGATGATCTCCTCCTCGCTTAGACAGAGGTCCAGGTCGATCAGCGCAAAACGAACACGGGCCACGAGGTCTGCTCCATCCCACAGGTAGGTAGAGTCGTCCTCGCGCGTGACCACCACCATCGAGGTCTGGGTATCGGCATCTTCACCGGTGGCGCCCTCTTCCTCTTCACGCTCATCCTGGCGCATGAGCGCACGCTCTGCCCGGTAGAGTATGTAGGCTTCGGCAACCTTGTAGTGCCCCAGCTCCATCAGGGCCTCCTGCACCATGTCCTGCACTTCCTCGATGTGGATGAAGGACTGTCCGGTGGAGGTGACCACCTCGGAAACCTTATCAGCAACTTTGACTGCGGGCGTAGAGTCCATCTGCAGCGACAGGAACGCCTTGCGCACCGCGACCTCAATCTTGTCCGAATTCCAGGGCACCACGTGCGTATTGCGCCGGATCACCCGCAAGGTATTCACCTCGGGCCGGCCGCCGGAAAACTGGCTCGCATTGTGGAAAACGAAGCTTCTGGCGACATCGTAGGCGCTGTTCTCAACAAGTGCCTTTTCGATCTGAAGGTTGAGGTCCTGGATCGACAGCCTCCCCGCCTCCCCAGCCTCGATCAGCTTCTCTAGATGCACCGCGACCTCTCGCGTAATCCTCGCTACGAATTCACGGTTCTCGGCCGTGAAGACCTCGGCCTCATTTTTCTCGGTCTCACTCTTCACGCGAATCAGGCTGGTGAGTGCTTTGCCGATCGCCTCGGCAACCTCGGTGAAAAGAAGCTCCTTCTCCCCCTGGGGAGTCGAGAGTCTCACCTCTCTTGAGGTGGAGAAGTCATCTTCTCCGAGAGCCTCCGCCCAATTGAACCCCGGACGTGCATCTTCGGGTTCATCCACATAACGCTGTAGAAGGATATCCTGTTGCAGGGACGAATTTCTGTAGCTCATGTTCTTTTTCTCTCACCTCTTCCTCCTGGCCGGGCCAGGAGCAAACTTCTCTCACAGCTGGTCATCATCAACAGGATCTAACGCCTGCGATTTCTGATAGTCAGTCACACGGCCTTCAAAAAAGTTCTGCTCTTTCTTGATGTCCATCGTCTCAGCCAACCAGGGAAAGGGATTCTTCACTCCCGGGTTCAGAGCGGGCAGGCCGACCCCCTCAAGGCGACGGTCTGCGATAAAGTCGATGTATTCTTCGAAATCCTCCCTGTTGAGCCCGAGGGACTTAACCGGCAGGCAATCCTCGATAAACTTTTTCTCCAGGCTGACAGCCTCCTGCATCAACCCGACCAGCTCCTCCTTGAAAGAATTCGTCCAGATCTGCGGGTTCTCCTCGACCAGGTGCATCAGCAGCTGCCTGAGGAGCTCAATGTGGTTCGACTCGTCCCGCAGGGTGTAGCGGAACATCTGCCCGATCCCGGGGAATTTGTTCTGCCGGTAGAGAGAGAGGATCATCCCGAAGAGCCCGTAGAACTGGGTACCCTCCATGCACTGCCCGAAAACGAACATATTCTTAGCCAGGCTCTGGATGTTTTCGACCTGGGTCATATCGAGGTCACGACGCAGGTCCTTTGAAATCTGGGTTACGAACTCGTTCTTGGCAACGATACTCGGGACATCGACGAACATCGCCTCGCATTCGTGCGGATCAATACCCAGTGAACTGATCATGTATAGAAGCGAGTCGGCGTGGATGTTCTCCTCGTGCGCGTGGCGGCCCAGCACCAGCTTCAGCTCCGGAGCTGTCACCACTTCGCGAATGACATGAAGAATGTTGTCTCCCACTATGCCTTCGGCTGCGGAGAAATAACCGATCCCCATCCTGATAATCCAACGGTCGGAATCCGTAAGTTGATCGGTGCTCCTCCATTGGGCGATATCCACGTTCATCGGGATGTCTTCGGGTTCCCAGTGGTTGGCCTTCATGTTGCGATACAGTTCGTAGGCCCATGCATACTTGAGCGGCAGCAGGTTGAAGGTCATCGTGTCGACGCCATTGATTACCTTCTTGGCAGCGAAAACCTCCTCTGCTTTTTTCTTGTCAAGCACGAAGGTTCTTTCCCCTACGGTAAAGACCCTCGTCTCCCCTGTATTCTCTTCCGCCACGGCGACACCAGCACCAGCTCCCGATTCGGGCTGGTCCTCTGTCATCCTCTCCTCATGACTTTCGAAACCCATAATCTTCCTCTCCAGTTCCGGGCAGAGGCTTCTGCCCAAAAGAACACTCCACCGACCCGGACACCGATGCCCATCCGGGTACCGGTCATCATCGGAGCCAGGCCTGCCGCAAAAGACATCGGCAGGAACTCATTAGCACCAGTATTTTGATTTTAGAACCACCAACCCGTTCCCTCTCCACCAAGAGAAGACCAAGCCAGGCCAGCCTGGAAAACGGAAGCGACTGATTCCTCTTCGCTCCCAGCCGGTTCATCCAACAGGACAACCAGCCTCCGCACCAGGCCCGGCTTTCAAACGGGCGCTTTTTTCTCTTCACCTCCACTGAATTCCAGGGCCCCGGGAACAAAACCCCGGACCAGGCCGGCACCACCGATGAAGCGACACCGAACTCGTATCGAGAACCCGCAGCGCGCGAACCCGACCAGTCACCCTGTTAACAATTAAACCTCCAACCAACCGAGCTTCCCCTGTCACTGCCTCAAGGTGTCTCAACCTCAGAGGACTGTAACTGCGGCCGACGAGTTGTGGCCATCGGGGTAAACTCGAACCAAGACCTCCCGAACGACTGGAGAGTACTCCGGGGTCACCCCCAGGGCCGTTTTATCGGAAAAACTCCAACCGATCTACCTCACCGGACTGAAACGCATCCGAGGGAGATCCTCCCGGGTAACACTACATGATCCGGAAGGTGAGCCAACTTACTACAAGATATAGTCCCGTCAAGGGAGATTTCGGCCCCTTCTCCTGATGGATGGCTGATTGCCTCAACTTACGGGATAAAAAAAACAGCTTTGGGCCCTCGAGATGCTTCCGCCTGCCAGATTCAACGGGCATTGAGTTACTGGAGCCCTCCTGATACCATCCTTTCTTCAATATCCGGAAAGAGAAAGCCAACTCGGCGGCAAAGCAAGACGTGGCTGCAAAAAAACAAAATCCCAGAACCCGCCGAGCGCCTGACCCATCGGACAAGTCCGTCATCCCCCGCTCCAGGCATCCGATCTCCCGCAAGAATATCGACAAAGATGCCTGCACGATCATGCGGCGTCTCAACCAGCATGGCCACGAGGCCTACCTCGTCGGTGGAGCCGTCCGCGATCTCTACCTCGGAAAACTCCCCAAGGATTACGACATCGCCACCGATGCCACGCCATCGAGGCTGAGGAAGCTCTTTCGCAACTGCCGGATCATCGGGCGAAGATTCAAAATAGCTCACATCTTCTATGGAACAAAAGTAATCGAGGTCGCCACCTTCCGCCAGAGCGCCGACAAGGACAGCGGCGACTCCGGAAATCCGGCAGCTGGGATCGTTCGTTCCGAAAGCGGAATCATCCTCCGGGACAATGCCTATGGCACTCCGAAGGAGGACGCCAGGCGAAGGGACCTTACGATCAACGGGTTGTTCTACGACATGAAAACATTCTCGGTGCTTGACTACGTCAACGGGGTCAGGGATCTCAAGGCCGGGGTCGTCCGGATGATCAATGATCCGGATGTCAGCTTCGCGGAAGACCCGGTAAGAATGCTTCGCGCCGTGCGCCATGCAGCCCGTACCGGGTTCGAGGTAGAGGACCGGACGATGGACTCGATCATCCGTAACCACCCTGACATTCTCCAGGCAAACTCTTCGCGCCTGCTGGAAGAGCTCCTCAAGGATCTGCGCAGCGGCGCAGCAGCCCCCTTCTTCAAGGCGCTCTTCCAGGCCCACCTTCTTGGGGACCTCCTGCCAACTCTCTCCGACCAGCTTGCAGAGCTCAGGGGAAAGCACCCCTTCTGGCGGCGAATGGAAGCTCTCGATGATCTCGTGCAGGCCGGCAAAGAATTCTCAACGCCAACCTGTCTCTCCATGCTCCTCTTTACAACTTTCTTCGAGGAAGAGAAGCTGTGGAGCTCCAGCGCCAGGATATCTGACAAGGCCCGCTCCAGGCTCCTTAGAAACTTCCAGAAGAGTACCAGCTCTCTGCAAATCTACAGGCGTTACACCGAGCGGATTCTCCAGGTCGCCAGGCACCTCAGCTCGTTTCACTACCAGTTGCAGCAGGACAAGATTCCCTCCAAGTGGCTGGGGAAAAACTACGCCCCCGAGGTTCTCGACTGTCTCGAAATCGAGCTCGAGTCACTGGGCAAGAACCCGGAGCAGCTGAAAAAATGGCGCAAAATCTGTGACCAGGAACAAAGGAAACGTGAGGAAAAACGCCGTAAACGCGGGGGAGAGAACGGGGAAAATAAAAACGAAAATTCCCAGGGCGGCAGGAGAAGGCCGAGGCGCAGAGGCGGACGGCGAAGGGGCCGCAGAGGCGGGGGCGGCAAAAAAACCGACTGAAACGGCCGGGACACACGGTACAGCTGAAAGTGCGACTCCGCTCAGTGCCGGTGGAGGTCGAGATAGCGCCCGGAAGGCGATTCTGCTTTTCGGCGCATAAACGCGACCAGCTCCTCTACCTCCTCGCTCATCAGGCCCTTTTGCTCTAAAAGACCGCAGCGAACCTCAAGTGCGGTACCTCGTTCCTTACGGAAGAGGATCGAGAAGGCCTTCTTCAGGGTGGCAATCGCCTCATCGCTGAAGCCTCCCCGGGACAACCCTATGGTGTTGACCGCGAAGGGGTTTGCGCTGATCGAATCCGGGCGACGATCGTGCTTCAGGAATGGCTCTGCATCTTTGCGTACCCCCGCGAGACCGCCGATAAAGGAGAACCGCCCCACCGTACCAAACTGCCCAACTCCGGAATTGCCGGCAATATTGCAATTCGACTCGATGTGGCAATGCCCGGCGAGGAGAACGGAATTGGCAAAAACACAATGGTCCCCCACAACGCAATCATGGCCGACATGAGCAGACGCCATAAACAGGTTGCCGTTACCGATCCTGGTGGCCCCCTCCCCCTTGGGAGCACCCCGGTTCACAGTAACTCCCTCGCGAAAGGTGTTGCCATCACCTATCTCGACACAGGTCGGCTCACCACCGTAGCTGAGATCCTGGGGCGCACCACCGATCACCGCGCAGGGATGGATCACATTCTCGACACCGAGGACTGCGGGCCCCTTGAGAACTGCGTTTTCACCGATGCGGCAGTGGGCCCCGATAGTAACCGATGGGCCGACAACAGCCCCGGGAGAGATCTCAACTCCCTCGCCGAGCCGGGCCTCTTCATGGACCCACCCACCCTGGAGTTGCCGGTAGCCGGTAACTTCTTCTCTTGTAGGATCAGGCATTCGTCATTCCTTAACATCAGCGAGTATAGCCGACCACCCGTGCATCGGATAGCACCCTTAAAAGATAATCAGGCCGCCGTTGGAGATTCGCTGACAAGGAGAGTTACATTGGTTACCCTTTGCTGAATCATGGGCACACAATCCCTTCCCACAAAAAAATGGTCCACCAGCGAGAGTTTCGCCCTGCAGAACGGCGAATTCCTGCCCGGGCTCGAGATCGCCTACGAGACCTGGGGGGAACTTTCAGCCGAAGGAGACAACGTAGTCGTAGTTCTCCACGCGCTCTCGGGATCAAGCCATGCCTTCGCATCGGCAGAAAACCCCGATCCAGGCTGGTGGGAAGCACTCTACGGCGAGGAAGCCCCCCTGCGAACGGGAGGTTTCCACGTGATCTGTGCCAACATCATCGGCAGCTGCTATGGCACGACAGGCCCATCGAGCATCAACCCCATCACCGAAACCCCCTATGCCACAGGGTTCCCCCAGATCACCCTCCGTGACATGATCGAGACGCAGAGACTGCTGCTGAAAGAACTCGGGATTGACAAGCCGGTCACCCTCCTTGGAGGCTCCATGGGTGGCATGCTGATCCTGGAGTGGATGTCGCAATACCCCGAGGAAATCAGCCAGGCCATTTGCCTCGCGACCCCTCCCCGCAGTGAAGGCTTCACCATCGCCCTGCGCTCGGTCCAGCGCGATGCGATCCTTTCCGATCCGAACTACAACAAGGGGCTCTACGATGAGGAGAACTTCCCAGGCGCTGGCCTTTCCCTTGCCCGCAAGATCGGCATGATTACCTACCGGTCCCCCGGGGAATTCAACGACCGCTTCGGCCGGGACGTAAAAGATCCGCGCAGCCATTTCCTGGAGGGCTGCTACGAGGTCCAGTCCTACCTCGATCACCAGGGTAAGAAATTCGTTGCCCGGTTCGACCCCAACACCTACCTGTATTTCTCACGGGCGATGGATCTCTTTGACATCGCGGCCGGGCACGATTCTGTAGCTGCTGCATTCAGGGATTGCTCGACCAGGGTGCTGCTGCTCTCGATCGACTCGGACTTCCTGGTTCCCACCACCCACATGGCAGAGCTCTCTGAGGCCCTCGCCGAGGCCGGGTTGGAGGTCGAGCTCCAGCTCATGGAGAGTCGTTATGGCCACGATGCATTTCTCCTTGAAACCGACCAGATCAACCGCCACATGGGAAATTTCCTCCAGTCGAGCTGAGCTCGGAAACCTGGCGACAGAGGAACATAGCGGTCAGTTGTAGAGCTTCTGGTAGAGTCCGAGCTTGACCGCTGTCGGGTCGAGAACAATGACCCGGTTTGTCGAGAAGACGGGTTTTTTATCGTCGGATTTCCTGCCGGTCCGAGGACGCTGCCCGGTGGATTTGCCGAGTACAAAGGCATAAAGCCCCTTGGTGTTGGCCGTAACCCGCTCGGAGTCAGCAGGCTGGCGACTGAGGAGCAGGGTCTTCTTATCCACCTCTATCCTGTAACCTTTCTGCTCAAAATAGGTGACCTTGACCTGGCCATCATTGGTTTCGACAAGGGTCTCGAGCCACCGGACCTGCTTGTCCCGCCGGTCACGGTAGTCCTTGTTGATCTTGATCCCGCTGCCCCTCAGCACAGCCTGTACCGAGATGATCCGGTAGTCTGTAAAGCTCAGCCCCAGCGGGCTGACGCTCGTGTCCTCGCGTTCCTTCCCCAGGACAAAGGCCTTGTCGTCTTTCTTGAAATCAGCCGGCTTTGCCCTGCTGTCAGCGAGCACCTTGAGATCATCGGAAAGCTTCACAAAGGCCTTGCGCTTCTTCCAGCGGCCCTTTTCCCGAGCTGTACAGGAGAACTCGTAGAAGCCCTCGTTGTCCTTGACGGGCCTCAGCTGTCCCCAGCCCACCAGGTCATAGGAGGGTTTTTCCCTGGCCGCTTCCCCTTCGGGTTTTTTCCCGCTTTCCTTGCCTCCCCCATCCTGGCAGAGCAGCGAACACTGGGCCGCGGCGATCAGCAGGAGGCCGGAGAGGACAACCCGCCGGCGGTGGCGGGAAAGGTTCCTGTTGGACAACTGGAATGGAGGAATCATGAATCTATTCTCTAGGAAGCCTCTGCTTTGCCTGTTTCCTGGGCCTCTTCGGCATCCTTGAGCGAAGCGAGTACGCCGGCCGCAGTCGAGATGATCTTGTCGATGTCAGCCGCGGTGTGAGCCGTGGAGACAAAGAAGGCCTCGTACTGGCTCGGCGGCAGGGTGACCCCACCCTCGAGCATTCCCTGGTAGAACTTCGCGTAGAGATCGGTGCGCACACCCTCAAGTGAATCCAGGTTCTCAACCTGTTTTTCATTAAAGAAGAGAGTCATCATCGAGCCCACCCGCTGCACCCTGGCACCCAGGCCGCAGGAGGACACAGCCTCCTCTAACCCCGCCGCCAGGGCCTCACCGGAAGCCTCCAGCCCCTCGTAGACCTGCTCTGCTGCGAGCGCCTTCAAGGTGGCAAGACCGGCAGCCGTGGCCAGGGGATTTCCCGACAGGGTTCCGGCCTGGTAGACAGGTCCTTCGGGAGCGAGCTGGTTCATGATTTTCGCCGGACCTCCGAAGCCGCCCACCGGAAGGCCGCCACCGACGACCTTGCCCATCACGGTGAGGTCCGGGGATACATCGTAGCGTTCCTGGGCACCACCCCGGCTGACCCGAAAGCCGGTGATCACCTCATCGAAAATGAGCAGGGCACCATGCTCATCGCAGAGCTCACGCAGGCCCCCCAGAAAGCCTTCAGCCGGCGGAACCACCCCCATATTCCCGGCAACCGGCTCCACGATCAGGGCGCCGATCGAGCCGGCTGCCTCTTCAAAAATCGAGCGCACATTCTCAATATCGTTGAAACGTGCCAGGTGGGTCAGCTTCGCCAGGTCCGCAGGCACACCCGGGCTCGAGGGCACCCCGAGGGTCAGGGCGCCGGATCCGGCAGAGATGAGAAAAGAATCGGCGTGCCCATGGTAACAGCCGGCAAATTTGATGATTTCATCCCTGCCCGTAACACCCCGGGCCAGGCGAACGGCCGACATCGCAGCCTCTGTACCGGAGCTGACCAGCCGGACCTTCTCGACTGAATCAAACCGGGAGCAGATCAGCTCCGCCAATTCCACCTCTGCGGCGGTACAGGCGCCGAAGCTGGTGCCGCTTCGGGCAGCCTGGCAAACTGCATCGACCACATCGGGGTGGGCGTGCCCGAGGATCAGCGGTCCCCAGGATCCCATTACATCCACGTACTCACGCCCATCGATGTCCACCAGTCGGCTGCCATGGCCTTCTCGAAAGAAAACGGGCTTTCCTCCAACCGAATCACAGGCGCGCACAGGAGAATTCACTCCGCCGGGAATTACACCCAGGGCCCTCTCGAACATTTCAGCACTTGAATCCATCGTCAGGTCTTCCTTCCCGTCTTTCATTCGCGTGACTGGACCGCTTCCACCAGTGCCCGCACCGACTCCACCGGGGTTCCAGGCAGCACACCATGTCCAAGATTAAAGATAAAGCCTCCATCACCTGCCATCTCATCCAGGACCTGGTTCGCTTTACCGGACACCTCAGCCGGGTCCCCGAACAGGATCGAGGGATCGAGGTTGCCCTGCAGCCCGATTTCTTTTCCGAGAAACTCCCGCGCCTCACGCAGGCTGGTCCGCCAGTCAATACTGAGGACCCCGGCGCCACTTGAGGACATCTCTTCGAGGAGGTGGGAGCCACCGTTGACATAAAGAATCGACGGAGCCCCGGAATCTGCAATCGAATCGAAAACAGCCTCCTGGTACGGCTGGGCAAAGCGCCTGTAGTCGTCCCTGCCCAGCAGGCCTGCCCAGGTATCGAAAAGCTGGACAGTATCTGCGCCGGCCTGCAGCTGGGCGCCGAGATAGCTCCCGGTTGCCCTGGCAAGCTTCTCAAGCAGTGCATGCAGGAGGTCGGGGGCTTCGTTCATCAGGCGCTTGATCCACTCCCCGCTACGGTGAAAATTCCCCTCCACCAGGTAGGCAGCCATGGTGAATGGCGCTCCGGCAAAGCCGAGAACTGCAACCTCCGGGGGAAGCTCCGAGCGAAGCCGCGCCAGCGTCTCCAGCACCGGGGCCGTATGGCCGGCCGGATCGGGGTCCGCCAGGGAGTTGATGGCCTCCGCCGTGCGCAAAGGCTCCAGGAATTTCGGGCCGGGGTTGTACTCAAGTGGAGCCCCCATGGCCTCTGCAAGAAAAAGGATATCGTAAAAGACCACCACTGCATCGAGACCGAAGCGCCTGTAGGGCTGCATCGAGACCTCGAAGGCCAGGTCCGGATCCGAGCACATCTCGACAAAGGAGTGCTTCTGCTTGATCTCCTGGTACTCAGGCAGGTAGCGCCCCGCCTGGCGCATCAGCCATACCGGTGGCCGTCCGCTGTTGCAGCAGCGCGCAGCCTTAAGAAACCGGCAAGAACCTGCATTACTTTCATCCATCGCGTTTTTCCCTGGTTCAGACTTCTGCATAACCTGCTTTTATGGTCTTTCAAACTGGAGAGGTCAAGAAAATCGAGGCGCTTGAATAGAATCAAATCACAGCCTTTCACTCGAGGACCCGGGGGGCCATAGCCGGGTGAAGAAGACCCCGGCAGAAAAAACCCATTCAAACCGATCCATACGGCAACAGCTGGACAGCTCTGAGAGCGAAAGCGCATCCGATAATTCACCCGGATACTCCCCCGGCAAGTAACCTCTACAGGCCGCCAGCCCCCAGGCTGAAGGGGCCTGCCCTGAAGGACCAGGGCCGCTCTGCAAAACCGCCTGCAACAAGCTCCGGCACGGATGGAAATTGCTCCCCTGCAGGAAAACAAACACGGAACAGACTGGCTTTCCTGTTACACTAGGAGATTGTCGCGCCGGCACGACAACCTGCAGAACCTCTGGTTCCCGGGTGTATCCAAGCGTATATTTCTTTTGAGAAACCCATCGGATGGAACTTCTCGTCTTCGGATTGAATCATAAAACAGCCCCTGTGGGACTGCGAGAGAACTGGGCTCTATCTGCTGATGAATCCGGGCTCGCCCTGGAGAGAATCCTCTCGAAAATCGAGGGCTCAGAACACCTGATCCTCTCCACCTGCAACCGCACCGAGTTCTACAGCGCCATCCCCGCATCCAGCGACCTGGCTGTGAATCTCAACGAAGAAGAAGGCTCACCCTTTGAGGAGTTGAGCAACTTCTACCTGGGACAGGATGCTCATAACCAGCCCCCTGCCGATGATTGTTTCTACCTCTACCGCCAGGAGAATGCTGTCAAGCACCTCTTCCGCGTGGCCGGTGGACTCGACTCCATGATCGTCGGGGAGACCGAGATCCTCAGACAGCTGAAAGAAGCCTACGAGCTGTCAGAAAAAAACAGGGGCGCCGGAAAGATGTTCCGCCATCTCTTTCCCGAGGCGCTCAAGGTCGGCAAGAAAGTCAGGACCTCGACGACCATCTCCGAGGGGTGCATTACCCCCGGGCAGGCAGCCCTCCGGCTGGCCATGGATATCCTCGGCGACCTCGATGGGAAAAAAGCGCTCCTGATCGGGTCCGGTACCGTGGCAGGACTTGCAGCCAGGGCCTTCATCGAAAACAACCTGCGAAAATTCACGGTGATGAACAGGACGACGGAATCGGCAGAGGCGATGCTGCAGGGGCTGAAGGGACTCGACCTCGATGCTGACGTCCTTCCCCTCTCAGCCGATATCGTATCAACCCTGTCATCAGCGGATGTGCTCATCTCATCCACCAGCTCCATCGAGCCTCTTATAACGAAGGCGCAGGTCGAGGCGGCACAGCAGCAGCGTGGTTCAGCCCCCCTGGTCATTATCGACCTCGCCGTACCGCGCGACATCGATCCCGAAAGCGGTGGACTGGACGGGGTCCATCTTTTCAATATCGATGACCTGAACAAGGTGATCCAGGGAAACCTGGCAAAGCGCCACGACCAGTTTTCCCGGGCCGAAGAAATTGTTCGCAAACAGCTCGATGTCTTTTACGGGCAGCTGAATTACCTCAATATCGACCCGGTGATCCGCCACCTCATCGAACGTTTTGAGATCATCCGGACAGGTGAATTACAGAACTCGATGGGCGATTTTCCGGTCGAGCTCCACGAAACGGTCGACAAGCTGACCCGTCGACTGGTAAACAAGCTCATCCATTTCCCGATCGAGCGACTCAAATCGATCCGAGACATGCAGGGCCTCAGCGAAGATGAGATTGCCTTCCTCAAAAAGCTCTTCCTGCCGAAGTGAGAACAGGCTGGCGGGAGCCTTCATTCGCAGACCGGCAGGAGAATTCCTCCGCGAGCGGGGTGCCGCTGCAGCCCTGTCGGGGGTGTTGCCAGGATGAATAATGAAGTGCTCAAGCTTGGAACCCGGGGCAGCCCCCTTGCCCTCTGGCAGGCCGAATGGGTCCAGCAGGCGCTGGCAGCAGTGAATCCGGAGCTTGAAACGAAGATCTCCATCATCAAAACCAGCGCCGAGAATTTCCCCGAGCAGGAGATCCCGTTGATCGGCACCGGGGTATTCAGCCGTGAAATCGATGAGGCACTGCTCAGCGGAAAGATCGATGCAGCGGTTCACAGTCTCAAGGACCTGCCCTCGGACTATCCTCCGGAGCTCGAAATCATCGCGGTGCCGCAAAGAGAAAGTGCCCTCGATGCCTTCGTGAGTGCGGATGGAAGATGCCTTGGCGAGCTGGAGCCGGGTGCCCGGATCGGAACGGGCAGCCCGCGCCGCAAGGCCCAATTGCTTGCCTGGCGCCCGGATCTCGAGATCATTCCCCTGCGGGGAAACGTCAATACCCGCCTCGAAAAGATCTCCAGCCAGCAGCTGGCGGGAACGGTCCTGGCCCACGCCGGCCTCAGGAGGCTGGAAAAAGAGGAGCTCGTTACCGAGCTGGTTGACACCTCCATCATCCTCCCAGCCGTCGGGCAGGGCGCACTGGCTGTGGTGATGCGAAAAGACGACAGCTCATACCGCCAGGAGCTGCTGGCGCTCAACGACCGCGACAGCTATGAGATCACCCAGGCGGAGAGATCCTTCCTGCGGCGCCTTCGCGGCGGCTGCCAGGTTGCCGCCGGAGCCCTGGCCCGCATCGAGTTGGAAGACCTGGTTCATATCGAGGGCGTGCTGGCCAGTGAAGATGGCTCGACCTGCCTGCGGGCCAGCCGCAGCGGCCCACGCAGCGAAGGAGACAGGCTCGGCACGGAGCTTGCGGATGAGTTGCTGCAGCAGGGTGGAGAGGAGCTCATCGGAAACAGGGAAGAGCCCCAGCCATGACAGGGGACTCTCTCACGGGCAACACGGTCATCCTCACCCGCCCCGAGTGCCGCAGCGCAGAGCTGGCAAACCGGCTGGAAGAGCTCGGTGCGAAGGTGCTGGCAGTCCCCTCGATTCGTTTTTCGCCGCTGGAAGACTCCGCGCCCTGGCAGCTGGCTCTTGAAAATCGCGACGGCTTTTCCCATCTGATTTTCTCCAGCATTACCGCGGTGGACACCTTCGCAAGCCTGTGTTCGCGGGCAGGCATCACGCTGGATTCCTGGCTCCCGAATTGCACCGTCTGTGCGGCCGGAACTGCTACTGCCGCTGCACTCGAGGGCTACGGCTTTACAGGAATAATGGTATCGAGCGGCTCGACCGGGTCGGACTTCGCCCCTGAGTTCATCGAAAAAGAAAAGCCGGGGCCCGAAACCCGGATCCTCCTGCCGGGATCGGAAATCGCCCGCGGGGAGCTGGCTGCCGGCCTGCGCCGCTGTGGCGCACAGGTGGAAGAGGTGGCGATCTACCGCACCTGCACTGAAGAACCGGCCCGCGCTGCGCCGCTGCTGGAAGCTCTCGAGCGTGGAGAGACACCGCAGGCCATCACCTTCGCAAGCCCCTCCGCCGTCAAGGGCTTCCTGGACCTCTGCGGAGAACAGGGACTCGGGCTGCTGGAGGACAGCAGCGTCAAGATCATCTCGATCGGGCCGACCACCAGCGAGGACATCAGGGCAAGGGGCCTGGAGGTTTCAGCCCAGGCAGCCCGCCCTACGACCGAATCCATCATCGATGCCCTGGCTGGGGCGCTTGGTGAATAAGCACAGGTCTTATTCTTCTGCTTTACCGGACTGGTTGCCCTCTGCCCCCTGGAGGCTGACATCGAGCTTGGGGTAAGGAATCTCGATGCCTTCTGCCAGGAAGCACTTGTAGATTTCCTTCCTGAGCATATGGCTCACGCGACCGCGCAGAACCGGCTCGCTGATCCACCCGCGGAGCTCGACGAGAAGGGCCGAGTCCCCGAAATCCTTGAAGCGGACCTTGGGTTCGGGGTCCTCCGTGATCTCCGGGTGGGAAACAGCGATGCCAAGCAACAGCTCCTCAACCCGGTCGATATCCGTACCATAGGCGACACCGACGCGGATCCGGATCCGCTCCTTCACGTAGGGACCACCACTCTCGTTGGTGATCTTCGAATTCCCCATGACCGCGTTGGGAACGGTGATCTCCACGTCATCCCGGGTCAGCATACGTGTGCTGCGCAAGCCGATGTGGGTCACCTGGCCACGCTCGCCGGAATCCAGCAGAATGAAATCGCCGATCTTGTAGGGAGCATCGGCCAGGATAAAGGCTCCCGCGAAGAGATTGGCGAGACTGTCCTTGGCGGAATGACTTTGGCGCAATTGCCAACCAATGAGGGAGACAAGGCAGAAAAGCGGGGCGAATTGGGCGTACCAGAAAGCGGAAGACCGGAAAACGGAGGCATGA
>CAJWZY010000006.1 GCA_913050545.1 uncultured bacterium
TGGCGGCGAAGCTTGCCGGGGAACAGGAAAAGCTCGAAAAGAAGATCCTCGGACTGGTAGACGGTTTTTCGCGGGCAGGTTTCAAGCTCTCGATGCTCCTGCCTTCTGTTTTCAAGGCCTACCGCAAGGCCGCGGCAACCACCGCTCCGCTGGGCAACAGCATCACCCGGGCCGGCAGGGAGCTTGCCGAGGGCAAGCTCGAATCGACTGTCGATTCCCTTGCCGAAACAAACCTGCAGCTGGGTGTGTTCCTTGCCGACCTCGACCAGGTCCGCGCCCGGGCGATTGAAACGCTCGCCGAGGCAGAGGCCGGAGGCCGCTCAGCCTACTCGTCCCTTCAATCGGCAATGAAAAACGCGCGGCAGGCCGCAAAGCTGATCGCCGGCGGTAAGATCAACGATGCCCGGAGGAAAAACAGCGCGGCAAGAAGCCAGCTCCTGATGGCCGGCCGGGCCATCCGAAGGCAGCTCGAGAATATTGTTCTACCCGGGGGAGCCGAGGGGCCCCTGGTCTCAGGATTGCTGGAATCAGAGGCCGCCCGGCTGGGCCTGGTCTGGCAGACAGGAACCCGTGGTGAAGAATTTGAGGCCGACCGCGAGGATGAGCTGAGAGGCCTCGAGGATATGGATTTCCCGCCTGCATACCGTGACCTGGTGCGGATTTACCTGCGAGCGATCAGGAATTAACTCGCTGGCGCCCACGAAAAAACCGGAATGCAGAAGGCACAGCGCGCCTCCCTCGCTTAGAATTCCCCTATGAGCTCCACAGCGCTGAAAGGGCCCTCGCTGGCAGCGGCAGCCGTCCTCTGCAGTTTCCTCGCCGGCACCATCTGTGCCCAGGAACCAGCTCCCCCACCGGGGGAAAAGCCGGCCGGTCCGCAGAAGGTCCGCATACCAAAATTCCGGCAGGTCTACGCCGAGACGCCGGTAACCCGGGCCGTTGACCGGGGGCTCGCCTTCCTTGCAGCCAAGCAGCTCGAAGACGGCTGCTGGTTGTCACCCGGCTACGGCAGGAACACCGGCATCGTAAGCCTCGCAACCCTGGCATTCCTGTCGAGGGGACATGAACCTGGCCGCGGACCCCACGGCGGCAGGATCGAGCAGGCCATCTCCTGGGTGACCGCCAACCAGAAAAGCGGGCTGATCATCCGGGACACCTCGCACGGAGAGCTCTACAGCCACGGAATCTCTACACTCATGCTGGGCGAGGTGATCGGCATGGTCGACGCCAAGCGAAAGGGCCTCGAAACCGTTCACCGGGTTCACCGAACCGCCATCAATGTCATCCTCCGGGCCCAGAACGTTCCCAAGGACCGGTGGAACCTGGGCGGGTGGCGCTACACCCCATCCTCGGAGGTCTCCGACATCTCCGTCAGCGGCTGGCAGCTGCTCGCGCTGCGCGCCGCGAAAGACACCGGCCTCCCGGTTCCCGACAAGAACATCCGCCAGGCCGTTCACTACATCAAGCGCTGCGCCCATCCCACCGGGGGCTTCTCCTACCAGCCGGGCGGCGATCCCAACACCGGGCGCACGGGAACCGGCATCCTGTCACTTGAAATCTGCGGTGAACATGGCTCTGTCGAGGCGCGCAGGGGAGGTGACTGGCTGCTGAAAAACCCGCTGAAGTGGAAGGGGCCCTTCTTTTATTACGGCGCCTATTATTCCGCCCAGGGGATGTACCAGCTCGGTGGAAAATACTGGAAACAATGGCAGCCCATCAGCGAACAGCTGCTGCTGGAAAAACAGAACGACGATGGCAGCTGGCCCCCCCCTCCCGGAGCGACCCACGAAGAGCAGGCCGGCACGATCTATACCACCGCCATGGCGATCCTCTCGCTCGGGGTTGAATTCCGCTACCTGCCCATCTACCAGCGCTGAGGCCGGCCCCAAAGAACCCTGAAAGATCCCGCCTGAATACAAGACAACTGCCCCGAAGGGTGTACAATCGTTGAATACGGTCGAATCTACATTGGGGACTTCGGGATAAGAAGTATGTGGCCATACCGTCCATCTAAACTTACAGATCTGCTGAGCAGGGAAGAGCTTTCGGCTCTCCTTTCCCAGGGCCTCGGGCACCAGCTGCGGTCGAACATCCTGCTGGTCGAGTCCGGGGAGGAGGATGGTGAGCCCGTACCCGAGGTGCTCGTCTCGATCGACGGACAGGAAGAGAGCTCCTTCTGTTCGCTGCTTCGGCATGGAAAGGAAAAAGACCAGGCCGCCTTTGCCGGAGGCGACGGCGCCTGCAGGCGCTGTGAGAATCGCTTCGCCGCACGGGCGCTGCGGGAGCTGTCTCCAGGCGAAGAGGCCCGAAACCCTGATAAAACCGCGGTTTTACAGGCCCGCTGCCACATGGGACTGCAGGATCTCGCCGCCGCGGTAAGGGTCGACAACCAGCTGCTCGCTGTCCTTGTAGCCGGACGCAGGATCGCCGCAGAAGAAGACCGGGTCCGAATCCAGAAGCGCGTCGGCAAGCTCGGCAAGCTGACCCAGGCGGAAAAACGAAGCATGGAAAAAGCCGGCAAAGACCCGGTTGCACCGATCACCCCAGCCAGTGAAGAGGCACGGCAACAGCTCATCAACGAGATCGCCTCCATAGAAAAGCTTGATCCAGCTCTCGAGACAGAGCTCTCAAAAGCTGCCGGCATGCTCACCTCTTTTTCACAGGGGCGCCTGCAGGCTGCTCGCCAGGCCTGGGAAACGAGCGTACTCGAGGCCCTTGTCCCCACAACCAATGGCCTTCCTGTTCGACGCTCCGCCATACTCAACTGGCTTGATTCAGCTGTGCGCATGACACGCCGGACACTCGACCTCGAGTTCTTTGCTGTTTTCGGGAGGCTGCCCGAATCAACCGGCAAGAAAGCTGCGGCCCTGCGGTTGCTCGGCCAGGATGGCCTGGGAAATGACGGAGATGAAGAGATCTCCCTGCGCGGTGAAGACGCCGCCCTGCTGCTGGACCCCTCCCCCTTCAGGGTCGATGAGAAAAGCTCGCCGGACTCCATCAACAGCTGCCTCGAGGCCCCCTCCGCGCTGATCGGCGCGGTAAAGACGAGCGCCTCCAGCCCCGCCGGCTGGAAAGACCGCCTGACCAAGAGCATCTTTGTTGCGGCCCCTTCCACCAACGACGGCCTCGAGCTGGTATTCGTCTTCGGACCATCACGCAGGCAGGAGGACAGCTCTCCCGGAACCGACGACTACCTGCTGCTGTGGAAATCAGCCCGGGCTCTCGGTGACCGCTACCTCCTGGCCTCACTGGAATCCAGGCGCCGGGAGCTCGCCAGGTACGAAGACCGTGAGAAAAAGAAAAAGCCGAGTGGCCCACTGCAATTGCAGCACTTCAACGCGCGCAAATTGCTCGACACCTGCCTCGAGCCCATGCAGGACCTCGCCGGCGGCCGCAGCATCCGGTTCGGGCTAGAGGGTCTGCCCGAGCGGCTGATGATGGAGGCCGACCGAAAAAAACTGAAGGACGTCTTTGACTGCATTCTCCTGCAGGCCCTTGACTTCGCCCGGCCCCATCCGGAAAACGGCAATCCCTCCATCCTCGTTTCTATCCGCCGTGACAAGAAGATCCGGGGCCGCCTGCTGTTCAACTTCGATGTCATCGGGCGCTACCTCGATGGCCGCGACCACCGGCGGCTCTTCGCCCCGGAGGGTAAAAAACCCGCGGGCGAAAATGACAACGGCTCCACCCCCCCCGGCAAACAGGCTGTCAGCTTCAAGGAAGCGCAACAGAACATCTCCTGGCACAAGGGGCGCCTGAAGGTGGAGAGCGAGCGGCTCAGCAATGGCAAGGGGGGCGGAGGTGGCAAGCCGGGCCAGTGGTCCGGAAGAACCATCTTTACGGTCGAGATCCCCTCCCACCCTCCCAGGCCGCGAAAGCACGGCGGGAAAAAGTCCTCGGCCGGCGACGGGAAAAAATCCTGACCCCGGAAAAGCCGGCTGGCCGCGGTAAAGAGTACGTAAACATGCGGCTTTCCCGGCGTGCGGGACCTGTGTGGGCAGCGACGAAGATCGCTTCTCCTTGAGCCGGGCCCACGGCTGCAGTAGGCTTTGTCCACGGCGCCAGGTGGCGTTGGTGGAACAAAGAAGTCTTTGAAGAGAAGCAGGCGCACACGGCGATGAACCCGGGGAACAAAACGGGCTCTGTCGAGTTCACCCTTACAGCAGCCGATGGACGGAAATTCCTCCTCGAGCTCCGAGAGGGCCAGGTGGCTCTTGCAGGACGAGACCTGGGGGCGGAGGTGGTGATCCCCGATGGACGGGTATCCCGCCATCATGCCAGCCTGTCGCTGGAGAAGGCAGGACTCTACATCGAGGACCTGCACAGCCAGAACGGAACACTGCTAAACTCCGAAAGAATCCAGCGAGCACCGCTTAAACACGGGGATTCCATCAAGCTTGGCGATTACGAGTTCATCCTGGAGGTCACGGGGGAATCAGAAACTCTCGCGCTTGTCCCCGGGATGCCTTCACCTGCAGCAGCCAGGGTGCTGGCCTCTCTCAGCGGAGGCCTGGCGGTGGAAAACCCCGGAGAGGAGCTCGAGCGCGCCCTGGGGAGACTCGCCGGGCATCTCGATGCCGTTTTCCTGGCGGCCTTCCGGGTCGATCACGCGACCATGACAGTCAAGCGCCTGGCCTGTTTCGACTTCCCCGGTGGAAGCGAACCTGGAGCTGCCGCTGCAGGCCAAAAGCTACCCAGCGATTTTCTCGACCGGGTCATTGAAACCGGGAAAACCGGCTGGCGGCGGGTGAGCGAGGGGGCGGACAAAAGCGGGGCACCCGGCCATGCCACTGCCGTCGCAGCCGCTCCCGCCATGATCGACAAGGTGGTCGGGGGCCTCGTCTACCTGGAGCGAAAAGATTCCTTCAACCCCCTCGACCTGGAGATCCTGTCAGCCTTCACAGCCCACCTCGGCGGTGCCTTCACCGGCCGGGAACAAGAAGCCGCCGGCCCGCCGGCCCGCGGCTTCTACAAGCGGCTGGGTGAAGAGGAAACCGTGCTGCCGCGCTCAGGCCTCATCCGCTCCGAAGGCGGCGTAGCCGAGGTTGCCGAGAATCTCGTAGACACTGTCGGCGATCAGGCTGACCTTTAGATCACGCACCTGGTCCAGCACGGGACCGAAGAAGACGTTGGCATCACGGGACTCGGAATAGACCGGCTGGCCGTCTCCGTCAAAGTCCACCGGGTAGCCGAGCTTCTCATCATGGCCCGAGAGAATGTTTGCCGAGCGCTGCAGCAGCTGCGGCCCGATGTGCTGGGGAATGTAGCTCCAGGCGTTCATGCCGACGACCCCGAGATGCCCCAGGCGGCGCTGCTGCTCAACCTCGAGCGCCTTGATGGAGCTGAAGCCGTGAACGATCAGGCGCGGTCCGATGCCGCGCTTGTCGATCTCTTCGAGCACCTCCCACTGGACCCCGACCTGCTTCGCGTTGATCGACTCGGTGCCGATGTTCGGGACCACCAGCTCGAAGCCGGTGCGCTCGAGGAATTGCTCGATCTGGTCGGGGTTCGTGCAGGCTGATTCATCGAGCCCGTCGCCGCCGGCAGCGACCTCTTCGAGACAGCCCTCGAGGACCTTCTTGCGCCCCTCGGCCTCGAGAAAAGCGCGGTATTCCGCCGAGTTTCGGCAGTTGTCGTCAAAGGGAGAGTGGGTGTCGTCGAACATGACACTCGAAAAGAGATCGATAAATTCCGGCTGGCGCAGCAGCTCGTTCTCGGAAAGAACCCCCCCGGGAAGGGTGTGATGGCCGTGGTCGTAATGGTGAGTGAGCGCCACCCTCCCGAAGTCCGCATCGCCCTCCTCGGTCAGGATGCTCATGAAGTTGACGGCGAGGCGGGCGTTGCGGATACAGCGGCGGTGGTAGGCGGCCGGATCGCCGCCATCGGCGGGCAGCTCGTGGCCGGCATCGAGATAGCGCGGCAGCTGCTGGAGGATGTAGTGGCCGACGGTAGAGAAGATGCCCATCGGCAGGCTCTCGATCGCGTGGTCTTCAGCGAACCGGGCGGCGCCGCGCACGATACCCTGGATCTGGTCCTGGTCGCTGTAGCCGATCCGCGCCATGACGATCTTCTTCTCGCCGCAGCGCTCATACAGTTTCATCGTCGAATCGTAGTCGAGTACCAGGGGCATCTTCGCTCGGGCTCCTTGCTGAAAACAGGCTGTGCGCTCCAGCTTGAATCACTGAAGCATGACGGCGCATTATGAAAAAAATCGGGCCCGAAACCAATGCCTTGCTGCTGGAATTAGGAGCGCGGGCTGACTCCGCGCCGGCCCGCAAGAGAAATCACCATCGACAGGAAGCAGTTAGTTTCCTACGATACCACCGAGATCAGGTTCACTATTCCAAGCCAATAAGAGAGCAAGACCATGTCCCCGAATCTTTATGTACGACTCTGGGTGATGATGTTCATCCAATACTTTTTCTGGGGAGCCTGGTATGTGAGCGCTTATCCGTACCTGAATAATAAAATCGGGTTTGACGCACTTGATCTTGCCAACACCTACTCCATGGCGCCGCTGGCGGCGATGATCTCACCCTTCTTCATCGGAATGATCGCTGACCGTTTTTTCGCTACCCAGAAGGTTCTAGGTGTACTTCACCTTCTCGGTGGAGCGCTGTTGTTTGCGGCCGGAGACTACACCCTCGGTGACAAATCGTTCTTATTTACGTTCGAGGCCGGTGAAAACCCAACCGCCTGGATGTTCAACGGCCTGCTGCTGGCCCATTTTCTCTGCTTTATGCCGACCCTCGGACTCTCCAATACCCTGTGCTTCCACAAGATGGACAACCCCGAGCAGCAATTCCCCTGGATCCGGGTAATGGGAACCATTGGCTGGATCGCCGCTGGCTTTGTGATTTCCAGGCTAGCTATTAATGGGTTAACTATTGATGACAGTGACGCAACAAAAGAAACCGCAGTCTGGATGTTCAAGCTGGGAGCCCTGTCGGGTATTGGACTTGGACTGTATTGCTTTACCCTGCCAAATACCCCGCCTGCATCTGCCGGGAAAAAAATCACTGCCCGGGATATCCTCTGCCTCGATGCCCTTCAATTAATGGCGAATCGGTCCTTCGCAATCTTCATAGTGTGCTCCTGCATTATCTGCATCCCGCTGGCCTTCTACTTCCAGCTTGCCACTTCCTGCCTCGGGGACATGAAAATTGAAAAATACACAGAGAAAATGTCCTACGGACAGATGTCTGAAATTTTCTTTATGCTCCTCATGCCGTTACTTTTTGCCCGCCTGGGTGTCAAGAAAATGATCCTGATCGGCATGCTCGCCTGGGTCGCTCGCTACGGCCTCTTCGCCATCGGAGCGGCAGATCCGGCCCACCCGGTGGTCGGGATGCTGATGGCCGGGATCATACTGCACGGAATCTGCTACGACTTCTTCTTCGTCACCGGCCAGATCTACGTCGACAAGGCTGCCCCTAAGGAGATCCGCGGTGCCGCCCAGGGCTTCCTGGTACTGGTGACGCTTGGCGCCGGAATGTACATCGGCGCGTGGGCGGCGGGTTTCATCAAGGAGCGCTACACCACTGACGTCACCGACTGGCAAACTATCTGGATGGTGCCCGCTGCTATGGCCGCCGTGGTCTTTGTCCTCTTCGGGTTGCTGTTCCGTGATCCTCCAAAGGAGGACACTGCATAGCAGGAAGGAGCCGGCGGCGCAGAGCCGGCAGAGGATGCTCCGGGCGGGACCGATGAGGCTGGCAAGGCCCCCATGCCCATAGAAGGCGAAGAGTCCGGGAAAACGGAAGGCCCGGCTGAAGAGTCCGAATAAAGCAACTAACGGACCGTCACCTCTTGCGGCTGGAAGCCCAGGCCTCAGTTACAGGCGTTCGGACAGCCCGCGACGATCTGGCACTCGACGCCCTCGGCGTGGGGTGATCCACCCTGGAAGAGGTAGATCAGGACGGCGACGCCATCGGAGAGGTCCACGTTGGAGTCGCCGTTGTAGTCGTTCATCCTGGCAGCGCTGGCTCCTTCACAGGGCAGCTCAGCAGGGCGGCCCACGAAGAGGTGGCTCAGCAGGCAGACGCCATCGGAGAGATCGAGGCTGCCATCACTGTTACAGTCACCCGGCAGGAAGCGCCCGCCGACGATGTCGTAATCGAAACCCTCGGTAAGGGAATCACAACCAAAGGCGTTGCAGACCTCGACCTCCGCCCAGCCTCCCGATCCGCAATCCGGAGCCGTGATCTGGAGGGTACGAAGGACAGCGCCTCCGGGCAGGATCCTGAAATCTGCATCGACGCCGCAGACCTTGACGGTAACCGCGGCCGGGTCGCTGAGGTTGCGGGCATCCACAAAGAAGATCGTTCCGGCACGGCCCGAGTTCGAAATCACGCTGGTGATAATGGGCGCGATATCGGCGACGGTGTAGTTGAAGCCGGCTGAGTCCCTGGCGCAACCGCGCACAGTACAAACCTCTACCTGGGCGGGTCCCACGGTGGCGCAGCGCGGCGCGGTCACCTGCAGGCTCTGCCCATTGGCGAGAACCTCGTGCTCAGCATCATTGCCGCAAACCCGCACGGTAAGATCCGGCTGCTCAAAATTGGAGCCGATGATGGTGAATACTGTGCCCGATCCGCCGCTGTTGTTGAGAAAGGTGTCCATGCGCGGAGCCATATCGATGATGTTGATCGTGCCATCGTTGAGAGAAGGCCCCGGGGACACCGAGTTGCCCTGGCCGTCGGTCATGACATTGAGGCGGCCGGGTGTATTGCCGTTGACCAGGTCGATCGTCGTCGAGCCGGGAGTGTTGCTCACATCGACAACAAGAACCAGCACCTCGAGGTCATCTGCGGACTGCAGCCGAGTGTTGATGCGATCCTCGCTGAGGGCGAAAACCACCCCGTGAGAGAACTGGCCGGTTTCGTTGTCTACGACCCCGGCGCTGAACTCGGGCTCGAGCGGGCTGACTGCGCTGCCGAGACGAACCGAGGTGATCGTGATGTCGTCCGGGTCGAAATTCAGGGAAACGGAAAAGCCGTGGATGTCCTGGTCGAGATCCGCGCGAATCGAGATCTCCGCCCCGGTGGTCGCCTGGACGATATTCCGGCCCGTAACCTCGAAATTGTTAGCCGCCATCACACTGACCGTAGCGATCAGCACACCCACAATTGCCACTAGCTGTATACAACGGGTCTTACCCATGAGACACCTCGATATTAGATTAGAACTTTTGTTTCGTTTTTTCACCGACCCAGAAGCGTCGATCATAGCACCCCGAGCGGGCGCACGCAAATTGTGCCAACTTTCCTTCCACCAATCATCGCAGGGCCTGAAAAGGCATTATTCGCAATCCGGAAGCCCATCCTGGGTAGGATCCGGACCAGCCTGCGGGTACGGCAACGCAGGAGCAGCCCCTCCCTGGAAAAGAAACCTGAGCAACTGGATCGCATCGCTGAGGTCAACAGTTCCCGAATCGTTCGCATCAAGGCCGTCCTGGCAATCGGTCGGCAGCTCGAGCCCGAGGAACAGGTAATTCAGGATCGTCACGGCGTCGGAAAGATCTACCGATTCATCTCCGTTGGCATCACCCCGGATAAAATCGCCTCCGGTGGCAATCTCGAGGTAGTTGAAGCCCTCTTCCCGGCTGGCGCATCCGAAAGAATTACAGATCTCCAAGGATGCGAATCCCTCCGAATTACAGGACGGGGCAAAAATCTGCAGGGTCTGGCCATCGCCAAGCAGCTGATGCTCCGCCGCGTTGCCGCAAATCTCGACCCGCAGACCCGGCCGGTTGAAATTCAGCCCGACAACCAGGAAGGGGTCACCCGCCGCACCAGAATTGCTCTGTACATGCTTGATAACAGGGTTCAGCTGCTCGTAGGACATCCTTCCATCCAGCAGCCGGGGAGCCGGGGTTACCGATTCTCCTGCTCCATCCGTCATCACATTGCGACGGGCGGGTATGCCATTGGAGTTGGCGAGGTCGAGCACCGTGCTGCCGGCCTGCCCGGCAACCACATCGACCACCAGCTGCAGCAGCTCAACTCCTTCGCCGGGAGCGATACTGCTCTCAACGATCGCTTCGCCCAGCGAGAGAACAACGCCGTGGACGACCTCCCCCGCCTCGTTGTCGATGAAGCCCTGGCTGAACTCGGGCTCCTGCGCAAGGAGGCCGGTGCCCGCACGAACCGCTGCAATGCGGATACAGTCCGGATCAAACTGCAGGCGGATAGAGAACCCGACCGTTTCCTGGTCAAGGTCGGCAAGCACACCCACCACGTTGCCGGTCGAACCGATCGCCAGCTGCTCATCTTCAATCCGGAAACGGTTGGTAGCCCGGGCGCTCGAGCTCAGCACCGCGAAAAACACAACGGTAAGCAATATCTTCACTTTCAAGCCATGTACGTTCATCTGTTCTCTTCCTGTATCGAAACCCCGGACTGCCGGTTTTTCCCACTGATTCTGAATGTTTGCCCGCAACCCGCCGTCGAAATTGATGTTAGCACTGCCAGGGTGGGCACGGGAGTTTTTTCTACCCGGATCAGGCCATCGCCTTTTTCAAGGAAATCGCCTGCCCCTCACCCCCCGGAAGAATAGAATACCCGCACTGAAGACAACCCTGGTGGAAAGACCGGCGCCTTGAACAGCATTCGTTTCATACTCCCCTTCGCGAAACCATACAGGCGCCGGTACCTTGCCGGCATCCTGATGGCGCCCCTGTCGATCGGCTCGCTGCTGGCCATTCCCTGGCTGACTGGAAAGTGCGTCGACCTGCTGCGGGAATCCATGAGCCGCCCCGAGGGGGTGAACTCCCTGCCTCCCCTCGACGCTCTGAAGATCCTCTTGCTGCTCATCGTGTGCTTCGCCTGCATAAGGGGCATCACGCTTTTCGCCATCCGGTGGTTTATCATCAGCGCCTCGCGCAAGGTCGAATTTGACCTGCGTGACCGGCTCTTCTCCCATCTCCAGGGGCTTGACCAGGGCTTCTACAACCGCTGGAAAACCGGCGACATCCTGGCTCGCTGTACACAGGACGTCGAAAGAGTACGCATCCTGGCCGGCCCGATCATCATGTACTCCGCCAACACCGCCTGCATGCTGGTGATCGCGATTCCGCTGATGCTGTCTATCAGCATCAAGCTGACCCTGTTGTTGCTGATTCCCCTCTCCCTGCTGACGCTCTCGGTGCGCAAGATCGGGCCGCGGGTACATTCCGCGGTCTTCAAGGCGCAGGAAACCCTCTCGGATCTCAGCTCGCTCTCCCAGGAAGACTTCGCCGGTATACGGGTCATCAAGAGCTTCGCGCAGGAAGAGGCCGAGGCGGAGAGATTCCGCAAGCTCTCCGGGCAGTACGTCGATGACAACCTCGAAGCGGCGAGGATCCAGGCCTGGATGCAGCCCCTGGTGGGGGGAGTCAACGAGCTGTCGCTGATGCTGCTCCTGCTGCTGGGGGGCTGGTACCTTCTCGATGCGGGGAGCGACCTCACCCTCGGGCAGTTCATCCAGTTCGCCGGCTACCAGTTCCAGCTCATCTGGCCGATGATCTCCATCGGCTGGGTGGTCAACCAGTTCCACAGGGCCAGCGCGAGCGTTGTGCGGGTGAAGGCCATCCTCGAATCCGAATCGAACATCAACCCGCCGGCCGAGCCCTCGCGACCGGAGGCCGATGAGCTCAAGGGCGCCATCTCCATCCGCAATCTCGATTTCTCCTACAACGGGAAAAAGGTGCTGAGCAACGTCTCCATCGAAGTCCCGGCCGGACATACCGTTGCCATCATCGGACGCACCGGCTCGGGAAAATCGACCCTCATCAAGACCCTGCCACGAATGCTGCCGGTAGCTGATGGAAAGATCTCCATCGACGGAATCGACATCAACCAGCTTCCGATCGGCCTCCTGCGAAAAGCCATCGGCTTCGTGCCGCAGGAGAGCTTCCTGTTCTCAAGGACGATCAGGGACAACATCGGCTTCGGCCTCGATGAGCCCTCCGAGGATGGCATCCTCTCTGCGGCCCGGATCTCCGGCCTGGAAAAAGACCTCGACCAATTCCCCCGGGGCTACGATGAGCTTGTCGGGGAGCGGGGGGTCACTCTCTCCGGCGGCCAGAAACAACGCGCCGCGCTCGCCCGCGCCCTCCTCGTCAGGCCATCCATCCTGCTCCTGGATGACTCCCTCTCCGCTGTCGACACGCAGACCGAGAAGGAGATCCTCGCAGAGCTTCGCTCCGCAACAGACCTCATCACGACCGTGGTTGTCGCCCAGCGAATCTCGAGCATCCTGCACGCCGACAGGATCTATGTCATCGATGAGGGCGAGGTCGCTGAGCAGGGGACCCACAAAGAGCTCCTTGAAAAGGATGGGCTCTACGCCGAGACCTACAGGCTGCAGCTGCTCTCCGATGAGCTGGAGGACATGTGAGCACGCAGAAAAACCAGGCCCAGTCCTTTCATGAAGATTTCAAGGTCGGCAAAGCCTTTGACCGCGGGCTCATGAGGCGCCTGCTGCGCTACGCCCTGCCGCACAAGCACCTGATCATCCTCGCTCTCCTGCTGCTCTTTACCGTCACCCTCGGCAGCCTCGTCGGCCCGTTTATCATCCAGAGGGCCCTCGACGGCCCTCTCAAGGACAGCATCCTCGGAAGCAGTCCGGACACCGCTGGCGCCTTCAGGGAAATACTGGTTCTCCTGTCTGTTTTCCTGGGCGTCTCGCTCCTGCTCCTGGTGCTGCGCTTCGCCCAGAGCCTCGTGATGGCCCACATCGGCCAGAGGGTCGTCTTCGACCTGCGCCAGCAGATCTACACCCACCTGCTGCGAATGCCGCTGAGCTTTTATGACAGGAACCCGGTCGGGCGCCTGGTCACCAGGATCACCAGCGACATCGAGGCCCTCAACGAGCTCTTTGCCAGCGGCATCGTCGGCTTCCTTGCCGATGTCCTCATCCTCACCGCCATCACCGCCACGCTGGTCTGGGTCAACCCGACCCTCGCCCTGGTAACCCTCAGCGCCCTGCCGATCCTGATCCTCAGCACCTTTATCTTCAGGAACAAGGCACGCAAGTACTACCGCCAGCAACGGGGACACCTCTCCCACCTGAACTCCTTCACCCAGGAGGCGATCCAGGGCATGGAAATCGTGCAGTCCTTCCATCGCGAGGCCTCCCACCAGGAAGAGCACCGGACGATCAACAAGAGCTACCTCGTTGCCTTCCTGCAGTCGGTGATGGCCTATGCTGTCTTCTTCCCGATTATCGAGATCCTCAGCACGGTGGTCCTCGCCGCCGTAATCTGGCAGGGCGGAAGCCAGCTGGTTGAGGGAACCCTGACCTTCGGCCAGTTCTACCTGTTCTGGCATTTCCTCGGCCGCTTCTTCCAGCCAATCCGCGACATGGCTGACCGCTACAACATCCTTCAATCCGCCATGGCCGCAGCCGAGCGGGTCTTCAACGTCCTCGACACGCCGGAGTCTCTCACCGATCCCGAGGAGCCGTGCCCGGGCAGAAAGCTCCAGGGGCGTATCGACTTCGACAATGTCTGGTTTGCCTACAAGGATGAAGAATTCGTGCTGAAGGATGTCAGCTTCAGCGTGGAGCCGGGGCAGACCGTAGCCATCGTCGGCGCAACCGGCTCGGGAAAGACGACCATCGTCAATCTTCTCAGCCGTTTCTATGATCCCCAGCGCGGCTCGATTCTTGTCGACGGAACAGATGTCCGCCAGTACCTCAAACGCGACCTGCGGGCCAGGATCGGAAGTGTCCTGCAGGATGTCTTCCTCTTCTCGAGATCGATTCGCGACAACCTTGTGCTGAATTCCACTGATATCAGCGAGGAGCACCTCCTCGACTGCGCCCGGCGTGCCAACGCCGATGATTTCATCAGCAGGCTTCCCGGCGCCTACGACGAGATCCTCAGCGAACGCGGCGGAACGCTCTCGGTCGGAGAAAAACAGCTGCTGGTCTTCGCGCGGGCGCTGGTCCAGGACCCCGACATCCTCGTCCTCGATGAGGCCACCGCCTACATCGACTCAACCACGGAGGCCCTGATCCAGGATGCCATCGGCAAGCTGCTGGAGGGAAGAACCTCGATCGTAATCGCCCACCGGCTCTCCACCATCAAGAAGGCTGACCGGATTCTCGTGCTGCACAAGGGAGAGCTCCGCGAACAGGGCACCCATGAGGAGCTCCTGGCGGTCAAGGGCATCTACCACAGGCTCCACGAGCTGCAGTACCTCGACTCCGCAGCAGCGCAGGACTCCATCGGCTGAGGCCGGGCGGTGCAGCCATCTTATCGGTCCCCGGAGAGGCTTTTCTGATCAAAGGCCGGGTTTTTACCCCCGGATGCGCATTCCGTGCCGCTTTTGCTAATGATTTCGGGCGCTATTGCACGAAGAAATAATAATGCAGGTTCACTTGGACCATCCCCACAGCAGCAACCGGATCTCGACGATGGCTATCCAGTCGGCACAGAAAAAATCCCGCGGCGGCAGCCGGACAGCTCAAAAGGCCTCCAAGCTGCTGGTCGGCCTCTGGCCTTCAGAGGTCCGCGCCATCCAGGCCTGCCAGACCTTCCTGCGCCGGGAGCAACAGTGCGAGATCAGCCTCCAGGAAACTCTCGAGATCTGGGAAGGCCGCATCAGCAGGAAATGGCGGGCTGAGAAGATGAAAATCGACGGGCAGATGCAGCTGAGGGAAATCGAGCAATACCAGTCACGGGTCCAGGAAAAAGAGGGCCGGAAGCTTGACTGGGAAACGGCCGCCCAGGACTGGATCGAACGCCACGCCAGGACCTGGAGAGAGTGGTGGGAAGAGCAGCCCGCCTCCTGTCCCAACCCGGGGTTCTGCAGCTGAAAACCGCCCCCCTTCCCCGGGCTCCTGATCCCCGCTTGCATCACCCCTGAACATTGGCCATCCTTCCTCTTGTCGTTTCTTTCCGGCAATCAGTAACCCGGCAAACAAGAGGCTCAGCAAATGATATTCCGGATCCTGGCCCTGGGCCTGCTCCCTTCACTCGCACTGGCACAGGCACAACCCCCCAGCGGTGGCCTGAAGGTTCTCCTGGTTGAGGCTGGAAAAACCGCAAAAGACGGCAAGGGCCTGGCAGCGCAGCTCCAGGCGGCAGGTCCACTCCAGGTGCGCTCGGCAAGCCCGGGTAAACTCAGTGACGATGATCTCGACTGGGCCCGAACCATCATGATCACCACGGCCCTGACTGAAAAAGATGAAGCCTGGGTGCTGAAAGCAGGACTCGGTGGCAAGGGGCTGGTGCTGGGCGCTGATGCGATCGGATCCCTCCCGGACTCAGAAGGTTTCGCGGCACTCACCGGCAGGACAAGCCTCGGCAAAGCACAGAAGAGCTCCACCCCCATCGCCGTCGCATTTCCAGACCAGCGTGGACAGGTCACCCAGTCTCTCACCCATTTCTGGCACGAGGGCCGCCTGCGGCAGTACCAGCTGGATAAAAAGAAAACGCAGCTCCTGGCCTTTGCACTGAGAGCCACCGCCGAGGCCGAGGTTGCCGACAAGGGAAAACCACAGCTCTTCCCGGTCGTCTGGACCATGACCCCCGGCTTCTTCAACCGGGGGCCCTACAGGTCCCGGGTCTTTATCTGTGCGCTCGATTCCCAGTCGGGGCCATCGAGAGGAATGGTGCTGACCCTGCTGGCGCGTGCCGCCGAGTGGTCGGCCCAGCGCCGGGTCACCTCCTGGCTCAAGGGCGAATACATCCTGATGAGCGAAAAGCTCGGGGCCGGTGAGAATGGCCTCCTCAAGGGCTTCCCTGGAGGGCGGGAGTACTACCGGGGACGGCAGATCGCCCCGGTGATGGGATACCAGGGGGCCAACTGGCTGATTCGCCCTGAGCGCGAACAGAACGAGCAACCTGAAAAGGTCCTCGATGTCCTCAAGCTTGAAAAAGGGCAGACCGTCTGCGATTTCGGGGCCGGCAATGGTTATTTCTCGCTGAGAATGGCGCAGCGCGTCGGCACCACCGGGAAGGTTCTTGCCGTCGACATCCAGCCCCAGATGCTGGAGCTGCTCAAGCGCCGGGCCAGCGCGCAGAAGGTGACCAATGTCGTGCCGATCCTCTGCACGGAAACCGACCCGAAGCTCCCCGCCAACAGTATCGACCTGCTGATCATGGTCGATGTTTACCACGAGATCTCGAACCCGGTGCCGGTCATGACCGGTATCCACAAGGCGATGAAAAAGGACGGGCGGGTCGTGCTGGTCGAATACCGGGGTGAGGATCCCAGCATCCCGATCAAGCCCCTGCACCGGACCACCGTGCAGCAGATGGCCAGCGAGCTCGATGCCGTGGGCTTCAGGTACGTAGCCAACAAGGGTGACTTCCTGCCGCGCCAGCACGTCCTCATCTACAAAAAGAAATGACCCATCCGGAGGCCGGCTGGGAGGGCGTAACAACGCCCTGGCCTTCCGGAACACCAAGGTGAAAAAAGCTCTCATCATCGGCTGTGGTTATCTCGGGCAGCGTGTCGCGCTTCGGCTGCAGGCCCTCGGCCTCGAGGTGCTCGGCACAACGCGAAGCGAGAGCCGGGCAAGAGAGCTGCAGGAGGCTGGAATTCCCTCTGCCGTCTTCGAGCTCGAAACCGCTGCGGACAACCCGCTGCTGGAGCAGGGTTGGGACGCGGCGGTCTATGCCGCGGCCGCCGGAAAAGACGGGGATGCGGAGCTCGTCTTTCGAGATGCCCCCGTCACCTGTCACGGCCTGCTCGGCAGAAAGCTCGGGCGGTTCGTCCAGGTCTCCTCAACCGGGGTCTACCCGCAGACCGCGGGTGAAGAGCTCGACGAGGAGAGCCCGGCGGAGCCGGCCGGCGGAAGGCCCGCCCTGGTCCGTGAGGCCGAGCGACGGCTGCTGGCAGAAGAAGGCGGCAATGCCCTCGTGGTTCGCCTCGGTGGCCTCTACGGCCCGGGGCGCTCCCCCCTGGACTGGCTGCGCCGCCCCGGCTTCAGGGAGCGCCTGCGCGGCGCGGCGGAGGCCTGGATGAACTGGATCCACATCGAGGATGCCGCCGCCGCGGTCTGCGCCGCCGCAGCCGGAGGGCGAGCCGGGGAGATCTATCTCGCCGTCGATGGCAGCCCGGTGAGGCGCCGTGATTTCTACCAGCTGGCTGCTGAGCTCGCCGCCGTAGAACCTCCCGAACTCGATCCGGACTCTGCCGATCTCGGCAAGCGACTCTCCAACCACAAGCTCATCGAGGAGCTCGAGATAGACCTCCTCTACCCCGACTACCGCAGTGGGCTGGCAGCCATCTCGCAGGCCTCCTAGCAGGGAGAATCCTCCCCATCTACGGCCAGGACCATCCCCGCGAGCAGGGCAGCTCTCACCGGCAGGCTCTCCAGGAGAATGTGTTCATCTACCGCGTGAGCTCCACCGCCCTCTACGCCCATTCCATCGAGAACAAACAAGCCCTTCGAGGAGAGATAGGATCCATCGCTGCCGCCGCCTGAACTCCCCGTAGAGATCTCCAGGCCCAGCTCCGCGGCAACCTGGCAGGCTCTCTCTCCCAGGCGCATCGTCTCCGCTGTCGGCACCAGGGGCGGGAAACAGAGACCGCCACTGACCTCGATGGCCGCCCCGGGGTTTCGTGGCTCCAGCGCACGCAACCTCTGGTCCAGCTCTTCACCGTCGACGGGATTGTCAAAACGCAGATCCACTCCCGCCACTGCGGAGCCGGCGACGACATTTCCAGCCGTACCACCGCTGACGGTGCCGACATTGAGCTGGATTCCCCTGGCCGGTTCGTTCCAGCCGTGAATCTCGAGCACCAGGCGTGCCAGCTCATCGACGGCACTGATCCCCCGCTCCGGCTCGACTCCCGCGTGAGCCTCGCGCCCGGTGATCTTCAGCTCGTAGATCCCCACCCCCTTGCGCTGAACCTTGACCGAGCCATCGGGGCAGGGTGGCTCCACCACGAAGGCCGTCGACCCGGGAGCCAGCACCGCGTCCATACAGGGATGGGCCGTGTCACCGCCACTTTCCTCGTCCGCTGCGATGAAAACCTGCAGCTTCCTCCTGCGGCTCACCGGGTTTTCCTGCAGGAAACGTACGACACCCAGCACGATCGAGAGGCCAGCCTTCATGTCGTAGACTCCAGGGCCGTAGAGCCTGCCATCGGCGACCTGCAGGGGGCGCTCACTCACCGCACCCGCAGGCCAGACCGTATCACTATGTCCCACCAGGACCACCGGCGGCTCCTCTCCCGGCAGCTCGGCAAGGAGCTGTGGACCAAAGGCCCCGGGAAACTGGCGGCAGGAGAGCCCCGCCGCCTCGAGACGACTGGAATAATCCCGGATAAAATCTTCGATGCTCGCGGCATCCCTGCTCGGGGTCTCCCGCTCGACAAATTCACGCAGCTCTGCCACCAGGGCATCGCTGCGCTCCATGAAATAATCGAGAATCGAGGCGGCCGTCTGTGGCTGCTGCATTTCCTGCACGCTCTCACGGGGGTTAAAATGAAGTCGCTATGATACGATCTGCCGGGGTGATTCCTACAGCCCGGAAAAAAAGCGGTGCTTGCCAGGGTGGCGCAAGGCCAGCAGCAAGGAGTGAATTCTATGGGTATTTTCAAAAAAGGCGAGGTACTTGGTTCGGAGACCACCCCCGGGCGCTACAAGATCCGCCTCACCACCGAGGATGGGGAGACCCTCTACTGGAACAAGCGCGGCGGGATCCATATCGTCGATGAAGACGTGGCGCAGATCTTCGTCGCCAACTTCAAGCCCGAGCTCTTCCAGGTGCTGCCCGATGGCAGCCTCACACCTCCGTCCCCCGGCAGGACGAAGCAGATCGTGAAGGTCGAGATGGAGCTCGAATAGCCACATGGGTGCAAACAACACAGCCCTCGAACATACGGTAACCGCCCGGGTCCGCTATGGTGAGACCGACCAGATGGGTGTTGTCTACCACGCCAACTACCTGTCCTTCTTCGAGGTCGCCCGCACCGAGCTGATCCGCCTGCGTGGTGTCGCCTACAGCGCGCTGGAGAAAGGCGGGCTGCGCCTGATGGTCACCGAGGCCGCCATGCAATACCACTCGCCGGGGCGCTACGACGATGTGCTCGCCATCACCGCCCGCCTGGCCGAGTCGGGGCCCGCGCGGGTACGCTTCGACTACGAGGTGCGCCGGGAGGGAGAGGAGGAGGTGCTCGTAACCGGGCACACTGTACTCGCCAGTATTGGCGAAGATGACCGCCCCTGCCGCCTGCCTCCCGAGCTGCGGGAGCTCCTTGAACAGGGCGAGAGCACATGAGCCTTGAGGAGGGCCCGTCCCACAGCGCCATCGACATCCTCTACCAGGATGACGACCTCCTCGTTGCCGACAAGCCCCCCGGGCTCCTGGTCCATCGCAGCCGTGAATCCTCCGACCGGGTCTTCCTCCTGCAAATGCTGCGGGACCAGGTGGGCCGCTACCTCTACCCGGTTCACCGTCTCGACCGCGCCGCCTCCGGGGCCATCGCCTTCGCACTGTCAAGCGAGACGGCCCGGGAGCTGCAGGCCTCGCTCACCTCCCCCACCGCCCACAAGGAATACCTCGTGATGGTGCGGGGCAGCGCCGCGGACTCAGGCGAGATCGACCGGCCGCTGACCGATGCCAACGGGAAAAAAAAGGAAGCCCTCAGCCGCTTCGAAAAGATCGGCGAGGTCTACCGCTCCTCGCTGCTGCG
>CAJWZY010000007.1 GCA_913050545.1 uncultured bacterium
CTCTTCATCGAGATCTTCGAGCGCTACGACCGCGACTTCTACAGGATCGACCCGGGACTCTTCAGCCCGGCCGTGATTACCTTCCGCAATCTCGACACCGGCAATGAGTTCACCTTCGGACAGCTTGAACCGAAACTCATCGGGAGGTCCTTTCTCGAATGAGAACTCCGCGAATCGCTATCCTCTGCGGAGCCAATCTCTGGCATGTCGATGACCTCCTGCGGGCCGCGAAGCTCAGGGACATCCGCCTGGAAATTGCCGATCCGGAAAAACTCCGGGCCGAATGCCCTTCGGCAGAAGGCTCTTCCCCGGCAGTACGCTGCGGCGGGCTTGAGCTGACAGAATTCGACGGCCTGGTTGTCAGGAGCCTTCCCGGCGGCAGCCTCGAGCAGGTCATCTACCGCATGGACGCGCTGCAGGCCCTGCAATCAGCCGGGGTCGCCGTGATCAACCCGCCAAAAGCCCTCGAGGCGGCGGTCGACAAATACCTCTGCCTCTGCCGCCTGCAGGAGGCCGGGCTCCCGGTACCTCGCACCCTGGTCTGTGAAGATCCGCAGGAGGCCATGAAGGCCTTCGCTGAACTCAAGGAGCAGGCCGTGCTCAAGCCGCTGTTCGGTTCAGAAGGGCGTGGGATTCTGCGCCCCCGCAGCAGCGAGGAGGCCAGGAAGGCTTTTGAGGAGATCGCCTCCGCCCGGGGAGTCTTCTACCTGCAGGAATTCATCGACCACGGCGGAGCAGACCTCAGGTTGCTGGTGATCGACGGGCAGGTCACCGCCTCGATGGCCCGCACGGCCCCTCCCGGTGAGTGGCTGACGAACATCGCCCGGGGAGGTTCCGCCGAGTCGCTGGAAGCCGGCGCGGCGCTTGAAAACCTTGCCCTCAGGGCGGCTGCGGCTGTCGGCGCCGAGATTGCCGGGGTCGACATCATCCAGGGGCCTGATGGTGCTCCGCGAATCCTCGAGGTCAATGCCATCCCCGGCTGGCGCGCCATCAGCGAGGTCAGCGGAAAGGATATTTCCCTCGCTGTACTGGACTACGTGCTGGCACGTACGACAGAGCGGGAAACGGAACCAGCGGGAGCCTTCCAGCCGTGAGTGAACAGGATCTCTCCACAGGCGAGGTGGCGATGATGGCCTGCCTCCTCGAGGCCAGGGCCCCCAAGGCCGGCAACGTCTCCCCCGCAAAGGGCTTCAAGGGCACCACCCTTCGCCATTTTATCGAGGCTGCGTCTGCCATTGCAGGGCCACTCGACCGGGCTGCAGAACGTCCCCTGGGAGACACGATCCTCGAGGCTGTCACTGAAAGCCGCAAGGTGACAGAACAGAACGTCAACCTCGGCATCATCCTCCTGCTGGGTCCGCTGGCGAGCGCCCCGCAGGGCGCCGAGCCGCGGGATGGAGTCAGGGGGGTCCTCGATAACCTGGATGACGAAGACTGCCGTAAAGTCTACGAGGCGATCCGGATCGCATCCCCCGGCGGACTCGGCAGCGTTGAGACAGCCGATGTAAACGATCCGCCGCCGGGTGATCTCATCGCCGCCATGGAGCTGGCCGCCGAACGCGATCTTGTCGCCCGCCAGTACGTCAACGGCTTCGAGCAGGTGTTCTGCGAAGGCCTCGACTGGCTGCGCGAGTCTTGCGAGGCGGGACTGGAGCTCGACAGCGCCATCGTCCGTCTCCACCTGCAGTTCATGGCAAGCTACCCCGACAGCCTGATCGCCCGTAAATGCGGCCCCGAAACCGCCCGGGAGGCCGCCGCAAGAGCAGCCCGGGTACTCGAAGGAGGCTGGCCGGAGGCCGGCACAGAGGCTCTCTTTACAGAGCTCGACAGCTGGCTGCGGGAAGATGGCAACCGCCGCAACCCGGGCACCAGCGCTGATCTGGTGGCGGGCTGCTTGTTTCTCGCTCTTCGCACTGGCATAATCGCCCTTCCGCCGGCCGATCCCGCAAGCGGGAAACCACCGGCGTAACCTGGAAAGCTCTTACCATGCAGAAATACACCGTCCGCGTCTCAAAAGATTATCTCGGCTTCTGTGCCGCCCATTTCATTGTCTTCGGCAACAACCTCTGTGAGCGATTGCACGGACACAACTACCAGGTCGCCGCCGAAATCGAGGACCACCTCAAGGCCGACCACCTGGTCTTCGACTTCATCGAGTTAAAGCAGATCCTGCAGGGGATCACCGACAGCCTCGACCACCGGATGCTTGTTCCTCTCAACAGCGACACCCTCAGCGTCGAGGTCACCGAAGAGAACGTGCGAATCAACTCCGACGAGAAGGAGTGGATCATCCCCCGGGATGACTGCGTGCTGCTGCCCATCGAGAATACGACAGCCGAGCTGCTGGCCCGCTGGGTTTCAGAGCAGCTCAGTGAAAAGCTGCAGGCGAGGCTCGGGCAGCTGCCCCGTGTTCTGCGCGTGGAGGTCTTCGAATCTCCGGGACAGAGTGCCACGATCGAGCTCCGCAACTCCGACTGAGCAAGGCATCCTCCTCTCCCGGCAGAAGGGAAGAACCGTGACCGAAAACGAAACGCCCCAGGACACTCTCTCCCTCAAGGGGCGGCGTGCCGTCGTCACGGGGTCATCCTCGGGTATCGGCCGGGCAATCGCCCTGGAGCTGTCCGCGGCCGGCGCCGAGGTTCTCATCCATGCCAATCGCTCGATCGCGGGCGGCGAGAAACTCAGACAGGAGATCACCGCCCGGGGAGCTCGCTGCGAATTCATCCAGGCTGACCTGCGAACCGGCAAGGCCGCCACCGCCTTCTTCGAGGAGGCCCTCGAGACGCTCGGCAGCCTCGATATCTGGATCAACAACGCCGGCGTCGACATCCTGACCGGAGAGGGAGCGAAGCTCTCCTACGAAGAGAAGCTCGATTCCCTCATCGCTGTCGATCTCAGGGCCAGCATCCTGCTGGCCCGCAAGGCCGGCAGCGCAATGAAAGACCACGGCGGCGTCATCCTGAACATGGGCTGGGACCAGGCCGCGGTCGGCATGGAAGGAGAAAGCGGCGAGCTCTTCGGGGCCATCAAGGGAGCCGTGATGGCCTTCACCAGGAGCCTGGCCCTCAGCCTGGCGCCGAAGGTGCGGGTCAACTGCCTGGCGCCGGGCTGGATCCGAACAGCCTGGGGTGAAGAGGCGCCTGCCGAGTGGCAGGAGCGTGTTCTGCAGGAGGTCCCTCTCGGGCGCTGGGGCTCCCCCGAAGATGTCGCCTCCACCGCCCGTTTCCTGGTTTCCGATGCCGCAAGCTTCATCAGCGGACAGGTCGTCAACATCAACGGTGGCGCCATCAGCTGAGCGACGCCGTTGGTGCGGCATCTTTTCGAACGACTTCGCGGCGCGATTCTGTTAATTGTTGGTATTCTCCGGAAAGAGAATAAACGACGCAGAGGGACGGTCTTAAAACAGGAGCCGGGAACATGAGCGAAGAAAAAGTATACAGCGAAGAGGAGCTCGCCGAAAAGCTCATCGAGCTGCCCGGCTGGGAGCTCCGCGACGGCTGGATCAGGAGAAGCTTCAAAACCCCCGGCTGGCCCCACACCCTGATGCTGGTCAACGCCATCGGCTACCGGGCCGAGGCGGGTTTCCATCATCCGGATCTCGAAATTGGCTGGGCCAGGGTCGTCGTCAAGCTGCAGACCCACAGCGCCGGCGGAGTCACCGACAAGGACCTCACGCTCGCCCACGAAATCGAGGAGCTCTCCACCTGGCTTCCAGGTGATGACAGCGCCCTCACCGGCTTCCCGAAGAAGTGGATACGATAAGAGCCTGAGATGACCGACCCCAGCACCAGAGGTTTCGTCACCGGCAAGCTCGCCGCCCCTGCGCTTCGCAGGATCCTCGAGCGCCTCGAGCCGGAGCTGGACTTCAAGCCGGTGGTCATCGAGCTGAACATAGACGTCGCTGCCCTGATGACAACGGAGTGGGTCGCCCGCAAACTCGAGCTCGACCCGGCGATCAGCTCGCTGGTGCTTCCCGGCCATTGCACCGGGGAGCTCCGCGTCATCGAGGAGGCCACCGGCCTGGAGGTCGAACGCGGGCCACGTGATCTTCGAAACCTGCCTGCCCACCTCGGCAGCACCGTGGCGGAGGAAGACTATGGAGCTCAGGACATCGAGATCATCGCCGAGATCAACCATGTCCCCCAGCTCTCGCCCGGAGACGTTCTCGAGCAGGCGAAAAGCTACAGGCGCAGCGGAGCGGACATTATCGATCTCGGCTGTGATCCCGGCGGGCCCTTCGAGGCTGTCGGAGAGCTCGTCAGCCTGCTTCGCGACAATGGCTTCCGCGTATCGGTTGACAGTCTCGACCCGCGCGAGATCGAGCCCGCCGTCGCGGCCGGGGCCGAGCTGGTCCTCAGCGTCAACTCGGGAAATATCGATGTGGCCCGGTCGCTCGGCTGCGAGGTGGTTCTCATTCCCGACGACAACGCCACCCTCGCAGGAATCGATGAGAACGTGGGCAAGCTCGAGGACTGGGGAGTCCCCTACCGCATCGATGCGGTGCTTGAGCCCATCGGTTTCGGCTTCGCCCGGTCCCTCGGCCGCTACCTGGAGATCCGCGAACGATACCCCGACTCCGAAATCATGATGGGCATCGGCAACCTCACCGAGCTCACCGATGCCGACTCGGCGCCGATGAACCTGCTCCTGCTTGGCTTCTGCCAGGAAACCGGGATCCGCAGTGTGCTCACCACCGAGGTCATCCACTGGGCTTCATCCAGTGTCCGCGAATGCGACCTTGCCAGGAAGCTGGTCCACTATGCCTGTGCCCATGGGCAGCTGCCAAAGCACCGGGAGGAAAAGCTCCACCTGCTGCGGGATCCTGTCCTGCTGCGACATGGAGTGGAAGCCATCGAAGAGATCGCTGCGGGAATCAGGGATCGCAACTTCAGGTTGTTTGCCGAGGGGGGAGAAATTCATGCCCTCTCCTGTGAGGGCCATATCACCGGCAAGGACCCCTTCGAGATCTTCGAGAAGCTCTCGGTGAAGGACCCCTCCCACGCATTTTACCTTGGCTACGAGATGGCAAAGGCCGTCACCGCCCTGACGCTGAACAAGAACTACGTCCAGGATGAGGCCCTGAGCTGGGGCTTCCTGACCCGGCCGGAAAAAAGCCATGTCGACAGGCGGAAGGACCGGCCGGAAAAATGAGCCCGCCAAGTGTCCATTCCAGTGGAAGCTCCGCCCAGCCGCTGGTCGAGGAGATCCCGGGAGCCCCATCACCGGAGGAGGCATTCAAACGCCTCTGTGGACTGCCCTTCCTCCTCTTCCTTGACAGCGCGGCGCCGGATGATATCCAGGGGCGCTACTCCTACCTGGCGGCCTGCCCCTTCGAAGTTTTCAGGACCTCGACAGGGACAACCGAGATCCTCTCCTGCACCGGCGAAGGGATCGAAAGCGCCGCCTATGAAACTACCGGCAGGGAGGCCACCGATCCGTTTGAGCTCCTGCGCCTGCAACTGCAGAAGTGGGCTGCACCGCCGGTCGAGGACCTGCAGCCGTTCCAGGGCGGCGCGGCCGGGCTTTTCGGCTATGGCCTGGCCCATTTCATCGAAGACATACCCCGTCCCCTGCACGACGAATTCGAGGTCCCGGAGCTGGCAATCGGACTTTATGACTGGGTCCTGTCGTGGGATCACGAAAAAAAAACCTGCCATATCATCTCGCATGGGTTTCCTGCCGAGCCGGCACAAAGGCAGCAAAGAGCCGCCAGGCGGATCACTGAGGTAAAGGATCTCCTGCTGAGAACAACCGGGACCCGTTTGCACGAAGGCGGGAACCGTCCGGAGCTTTCCCGCGAGGAACTTGCACAGGCGTGGGAGGTACCTGAGTTCCCCGGACTGCTGAGCAATTTCTCCAGGGAAGACTACACCGCCGCCGTGGCCCGCTCCATCGAGTACATTCGCGCCGGAGATATTTTCCAGGTCAATCTCTCACAGCGCCTTGCCTGCCCGGCCCCCGGAAATCCCGTGGATTTTTACCTGGCCCTGCGCAAATCGAACCCCGCTCCCTATGCCGGCTACTTCGATCTTGGAGAATACGTGGTGGCCAGCTCATCGCCGGAACAATTTCTCAGTGTGAGCGGAGACCTCGTCACGACCCGTCCGATCAAGGGCACCTGCTCACGGGGCTATACTCCCGAGGAAGACCTCAGCCGCAGGGGCCATCTCACGCAGAGCGGCAAGGACCAGGCCGAGAACGTGATGATCGTTGACCTCCTGCGCAACGATCTCTCCCGTGTCTGCCGCCCCCACAGCGTCGAGGTGCCGGCCCTGTATGAGATTGAGCGCCACCCAACGGTTTACCACCTCGTCTCTGAAATCCGCGGGCAGCTCAGGGAAGATTGCGACTGTCTTGACCTGCTGCGCGCCAGCTTCCCGGGGGGCTCGATCACCGGCGCGCCCAAGGTACGGGCGATGGAGATCATCTCCGAGCTCGAACCCACTGCGCGGGGGCCCTATTGCGGAAGCCTTGCATGGCTGGGCTTCAGCGGTGGCATGCAGAGCAGCATCCTCATCCGAACCGCCACCCTGGGCCGCGGCTGGCTGCAGATGCCCGTGGGAGGTGGGATCGTATCCGATTCTTCCCCGGAAGCTGAATACCAGGAGACCCTCCAGAAGGCCACGGGGATGCTGCCCGCCATCGAGGAGTGCAGGGTCCGCTGAATCCGCCAGGGCCCAGGGCGCCCCGGAGAGCTCTCACCTCGCCAGGATTTCTTTCACCAGCGAATCCATTCCATAGATCTTGCGCAAGGCCTCGATGATGGCCTCGGCATTAACCGAAACAGCCCGCGCCTGCTCCTCGGTATAGACCACGTCGAGCACCAGGCTGTGAATGTTGCCGTCAAAAATCAGTCCAACCACCTCCCCCTTGCGGTTGATCACCGGGCTGCCCGAGTTGCCACCGATGATGTCGGGGGTGGACACAAAATTGAAGGGCACATCCGCGCCGATCTTCCCTGCGGCTTTGAGCCAGCTGCCAGGCAGGGTATAGGCTTCCTCACCCTTTCGCTCAGCGGCAATCTGCCCGACCCCGGCCATCTTCGTGGAATAGGGAATGTCGCGCCCGCCCTCCTTCCAGCCCTTGACCACGCCGGCAGCCAGCCTGAGCGTAAAGGTTGCATCCGGGTAGACCCCGGTTCCCGTGGCGGCAAAGGTAGCGGTCGAGATACGGCCGTAGGCCTCGGTACGCACGCTGGTGACGAGATCCTCGTATTTGCGCCGGATGGCCCGGGCGTAGGGATCCACGCTGCGGGCAAGCTCGATCATGGGGTCGTCGAGCTTTTCGAGCGCCTCGCTCCCCCCGGCAACGAGCTTCTTACGCACCGCGGGATCGGCGAGCGTGGTCCCGGAGACAAGCTGGTGGGCCCGGCCTGCGGGGGAGCGGCCGGCAAGCACCAGCTTCACATAGGGGTGCTCGGCGCCGAAGACCTTCATGAAGTGGGTCAGAGAATCTGTGAGCTTCGCCTGCTCGAGAGCCGGGTAGACCGGCGCCGGCGACTCCAGCCGCATCCGCACCGAGGGAAGACGCGTATCCCTGTACTCGGGAAGACGTTCGCTGGAGGGCTTGCCCTGCTCCTGTGCAAGGCGCAGGAGCATCTTCGCGCTGCTGTAGAGCGTTGACCAGAAAGCCCTTCCTCCCTCGAGAAAGATATACTCTTCCCTGAACTTCTTCGAAGCATCCATCGAATGACGAATTCGCTCCCAGTCATCAAGGCTGGCGCCGAGCTTGTCATTCGCCGCCACGGCCGCCTGCAGGACTCTCTCCTGGCCCAGTTTTGACTCGAAGGTGGCAGGGCTCAGCAAGCCGCCAAGAGTGCCGCGAATCGCCTTGCGGCTGTTCTCGATGCCGAAGAGGTCTCCACGTGCAATCCGCCGGGCCTCCGGGCCCTTGAGAGCGAATTGCTGCAGGGCGATCTCCCGGCGGTAGAGCAGCTCGAGGTAGGATGGGTAGGCCACGTCTCTCAGGAACCTGAGATGATCAACCGTGTTGAGCCGCTGGGTGCTGCCCGGATGTCCCGAGACCAGCACGAGGTCACCCTCTCCAACACCCTTCGGACTCCAGCGAAGCCACTGCTCCATCTTCGCCGGCTTACCGTTCTCCCAGAGACGAAGAAAGGAAACATCCAGGCAGTAGCGCGGGAATTCGAAATTGTCGGCATCTCCGCCAAAAAATGCGATCGCCACCTCGGGCGCCATTACCATGCGTACATCGTCGTAGCGTTTGTAGCGGTACAGGTGGTACTTGCCGCCGCGATAGAGCATCACCACCTCGCTGTGAAACCCCGTCTTTTCTTTCGACTCTTTCTCGATGGCCGAGCGCTCCGCACGGCGTGCCTGCTCGGCGGTTCCCGAATCGGGGGACGCTCTACCGGCCTTCTTCACCCGCTCGGTAACGTCCTCGATTTCCCAGAGGATGTTGATCTCTGTATCAGGGCACTTCACCTCCTCTGCATGGTTGCGGGCAAAGAAACCATCCTGGAGATAGTTCTTCTCGGCCGTACTCAGCTTCTGCAGAATGTCTTCAACCACGTGGTGGTTGGTCATCACCAGGCCACTGGAGGATACAACTGAGCCAGAACCACCCGTCGAGATCCGGGTAGAGGAGCGCATAACGTGGCGTGCCCAGGCCGCGTCCGGCCGGAAACCATAGCGTTTTTCCAGCTGTTCGAGCGGAAGCTGGTTAAAAAGCCACATCCCCTCGTCAGCGCTACAGGGAATAGACGAAAAACAAACCAGCAAAACGGGAATTCCGCGCGTCATTGCGAAAATTGCCTTCAATACTAATTTCATGAGCTTTCCTTTATCCTGTTTCCGATTCAAACGGGCAGTCGGCACCCAGGCGACATCCGCCGGGGAGCCTCGAGGCTCCGTGCAGACGAAGATCGTATGCCCGAGGACACCCTTAGCGCAAGAACCGTGGAGCGCGATCATGAAGACGAAATCAGCCCCGGCTAAGAACAGGTCTCGCGCCGGCACCATCGGACGGCTCGGCCTGCTTCTGCTGATCGCAGCGCTGAGCTCCTGCAACGCCCTTCTCAAGACACCCACCGGCAGCAAGCCACTGGGAAACAATACGCCCAGCGCACTCTCGGGACTCGAACGCCTTTGCTTCACCGTGGAAAATCTCGGAGAGGTTGAGACGGGCCTCCTCTACCGCTCCGCCAATCCAAGCCGGAGGCTCCTGGACTTCCTGGTGAAACGGGTCGGGCTGAAATACGTAGTCAACCTGCGCGGGTCCATCAATCCTGCGGATGCAGCCTTCATGGAGTCCATCGGCGGCAGGGTCTTCAGCCTGCCGATGTCTGCCAGCCGCCCACCGAAGCCAGCCCAGGTCCTCGAGCTGATCAGGATCACCCACCTGGCACGCAAGGAAGGGGCGGCCATCCTCATCCACTGTATGGCCGGAGCCGACCGAACCGGGATGATCGTCGGGGCCTGGCGTATGCTCTTCCAGGGAGTCCGCGACCGCAAGGCCCTCACCAGGGAAACCAGGATGTACCGCCACCTGCCCGCCGCCTGGCCCAACGTTCACAGGTACATCGAGAGCTTCCGCCCAGGGCTCTTCCAGGATTTCATCGACGATCCGGAGCTTCTCGATGACGAGACTCGAACCGCTGAGCTGGAGAAAAACTTCCTGGAGGACTACCCCCTCACCAGGGGCAGGCGCAAGGTAACCAGTGGCCCCCTCCGTGTCGGTACGGCAAGCATGGACCTCGTTGGCGATTGGAACCGCCCCCTGCAGATGGCAACCTACGGACCTTCTCCTCCCAGGGCCCGCGGGGTGCGACAGCCTGTCGAGGCCAGGGCACTGGTTCTCGACAACGGCACAACCCGCCTGGCGCTCGTCTCCTGTGACCTGCTCATCATGCACAGGCAGCTGCGTGAGGACGTACTCAAAAAGCTGACGGAAGCCGGGCTGAGTCTCGACGGGATCCTGCTCAGTGCCACCCATACCCACACCAGCGTTGGAGCCTATATCGACGACCCCCTCTTCGAGTTCTACATGCTGGGCAAATACGATCCGGAGTGGGCCGATCATCTTGCCGGCAGAATTTCCGGGGCGGTTACCCGGGCCGCAGGGGCCCTGCAGGAAGCCCGGCTGGGCTGCGGGCGGGCCTTCGTCACAGAAGCCAGCTACAACCGCCGGCTGGGCCAGGTAACCGATCCCGAGCTCACCCTGGTCAAGATCACCGATGCCGCGGGAGAGCCTCTTGCCCTCCTGGCCAACTTCGCCGGGCACCCGATCCTCGAACCCGACGATGCCATGTTGTCACCGGATTATCCCGGCCTGCTCGGCCGAAAAATCGATGCCCGCTACGGTTTCGGACTTTTTCTCCAGGGAGCGCTTGGCGATCTCAATGCCGGTAGACGGCGGGGCCCGAACTGGAAAAAGGAAGGACTCGCAGAGAAAATTGCTGAAGACCTCTACCAGGCTATCGGCAAGGTCTACGAGAGCATCCCGGTTCAGGCCGAGGTCAAGCTCGCATCGCTGACCACCTCCTTCCGGCTTCCCGAGGTGAATTTCAACCTCGTACCGGACCTGCTCTTTCCCCTGGAGTGGGCATTCAGCGCCCTGGCCGACTGGCCCGGGGATTATCCGCTGCAGGGCATCCGGGTCGGAGACGCCGCGATCCTTGCGACCGCCAGTGAGCTCTCCTGTGGCCTGGGTCTCCAGGTCAAGCGCAACAGCCCGGCCCCCTTCACCCTGGTTGCCTCGCATTGTGGAGATTACGCCGGCTATGCCCTTCCCCAGCTTGACCATGCGCACACCAAGCTCGATGCGAGCTCCATCGTTGCGCTGGGAGGCCCGGCTCATGGCCCCCACCTGGTCGCAAGTTCAGCCGCGCTCCTGGATGCGCTCTGGGAAGGAGAAGAAAAAACTCCCGGGGAGCCAAGGCTTTCCCCTGCGGCACGGCAAGGCATCGACCGGCAGCTGTTGTCGCTGGACAATCCAGCGAGGGAAGAACTGCTCGCCGAGGCCTCCGCGGCTGAAGACCGGGAGCTGGGCCTCCACCTGGACCCTACCCTCCCACAAAGCCGCAGCTTCTCCGCTCTGGTTGGCAACTCACTCCCTGGAAACCCGGGAATCGACCTTGCCACCTCGTGGCATAGCCGGGTTCGGGGCTCCTCCGGGGCCCTGGGAGAAGTCCACGACAGCGGCGCGCTTTTGAGCGCGGCAATTCCGGGTGACCTGCTTCTCGACCTTCAGCTCGCCTACAGAACATCAAGCTGGGAGCTCGCTGGAATACAGGGACAAACCGCCGGCCCGCGCGACCTGGAGCTGGGAATCGAAAAGACCTTCACCCTGAACTCCAGTCGCATCGACGGCAATGCCTTGCGGCTGATCCCGCGGCTGCAGCTCGAGGCCCCCACCGGGGATGCCGACCACAACATACCCTTCGCCTTCGCCAATGGCTCCGGCTCCTGGCGGCCTGGTGGCGGTGCGAGCCTCGAGTTCACCTGGAACACCTTCCGAACCCTCCACGCCCAGGCCCTCTATGCCACGACGCTCAACAGCTACCATGGCAGACAGCAGGGAGACCGCTGGGACGGCCGGCTCGGCTACAGTGAACGCCACGGCTTCACCTCCCTCAACATGGCGCTTTGCGGAACCCTCTGGGGAAAAGACAGGCGCGACGGAGGTCTCACCACGGCCGACCTGGCTGAAAACTCCTGGGAGCTCTCCCTGCGGCCCGGCCTCTCCCTGCACCTTGCAGATAACATCGAGTTTTTCATCGAAGGGCACCTCCCACTCTCCAGCAGCTCAGCGGGAGCCGGAGGCGGCAGGGGAATTCTTGTCGGGCTGACAATCAGGCCCTGACCACCCCAGCCTCAGGATTCTGAAAGCTGCTCAACCTCACCGCGCCCGATCCGTCCATCGTGGAGAGCAGAGGCTACGAGCACACCGTCAACCCCCGCTTTCTTCAACGCCAGCAGGTCATCGAGGTTTCTCACCCCCCCACCGGTGATCAGCTCGAGCTCCGGATAGCGCTCCTTCCAGCCAAGGCAGGTTTCAAGGTGTGGTGGCCCCTCGCCGGAGCCCACGGCGGCAAGATCGAGAAGGATCATCCGCTTGATTCCCACTGAGAACGCACTGGCGGCGATCTCTTCCACCTCTGCCGCCCAGCCTGCCCCGCCGGTAAGTGGGCGTCCCGACGACAGGTCGAGACTGAAGATGACGCGCCGGGGGCCGAGCTCTCCAACAAGGTCTTCAAGGAGCCGGGGAGAAGAAAGTGTTTCAAGGGCAGCGATGAGATCACCCTCGACCCTGCCCGCGAAATCAAGCGCCTGGGGAAGCGAGCGCATACCCGCATCGATCATCAACCGGAACCCCAGCTCCTCGAGCTCCATACAGATCGCAGGATCCGCGGTACCCGAGGCGATCCCATCGAGATCGGCAAGGTACATGCTCCCGGTCCCCAGCTCCTCCCGCAAGGCGCAGGCGACCCCGGCAGGATCCGCCGTCGAGCACAAGGCACTCACAACCGGCTTGTAGAGCTCTCTCCTGCCCGCGATGCCGCGCACCACGAGCCCCCCCTTGAGATCCAGGACTGGTATGATCTGCATAGGTCGAACTGACCGAAAAACCCGGTTGGACAGAAGCGCCTATTGGAAATTGAAATATCCGGCCGGAAAACCGAAGATTGGCGCCTCGTTGAAATGCCTACAAAACACAATCCTACTCCTGAATCCATCATCAAGCTGGGAGGAAGCCTGCTTGGACTCCCTGACCTGCGCAGCCGCCTGCAGAATTTCCTCGGCGACTTCAGCAGGAGCAGATCGATACTGATCTGTGGTGGTGGCGATGCCGTCGACCAGGTCAGAAAATGGGACCACATGTACTCCCTTGGAGAAACGCGCTCTCACTGGCTGGCGCTGCGGGCCTTGTCGATCACGGCAAGAGTTGCCGAGAAGGCCGTGCCGGGCCTTGAGCTGGCTGATTCCATCGAGTCTGCCGAAGCTGTCTGGAAGACCGGCAGGATCCCCATCTTCGATCCCTTTCAATTTATCGTCGATATCGATGAAGGAAGTGTCGATTCGCTGCCTCGACGGTGGAGAGTCACCAGTGACTCGATTGCCGCCCGCATGGCTGTCGTCTTCGGCGCGCCAGAGCTCATCCTGCTCAAATCAACCAGCTTCCCGGAACGGATCTCTATGACGGAGGCCGCGGAGCTGGGGCTTGTCGACGGTTATTTTCCAACAGCAGCCAGGGATCTCCCCAGGGTTGTCGCGGTCAACCTGCGTGGAGAAGACCTGGAAGAGAGCCTGCTCTACAGTGTCTCTAGCCCGGGCTGAGTGCCGCGCGAATACCGGCGGTGAGTCCGCTAACCGCCTGGCGGTCAATTGCAGCGGTACGAACACCAGCGGTTGCAGCGCCACGCACAGCGATGACATCCACCCCGGCTGCAGCCGCCGCGCCCAGCTGTTCTGCCCCGAGGGAGCCTGCCGCGACAAAGCAGAGTCCTCCACGCCTTGCCCGCTCGCAGAGGTCCCCGAGCTCTCCCCATTCGAAGAACTCACTGAGCCCGCCAGCCGTCTTATCGAAGGTGTCGACAAGGAAATGAGAGAAGCCCTGATCGATGGCGTGTTCCAGCAGGCTGGATGGCTCAGGACTCACGGCGCGCCTGCAGTCAGCATAGGCCACCACAACCAGGTCGGCTTCTCCTTCACTCCCCTCCCGGATCCGTATGCGTGCCTCATCCAGCATAGTGCGCCAGTCCGATTGCCTGGTTTCGCTGAGCCCCAGCTTGTAGAGGGAGATCCCCTGATGATGCTCCAGCGCCCACTCAGCTCCCAGGCTCTGCAGCTCTCCCAGGGCCGCGGTAACGGGTGCCCCACCGGCAACCTCCCGCACAATCTCTGCTCGTACACCGGGCAGGGCGGCGCCAAGTGAGCCATCGGCAGGTTCCTTGATGTCAATAATCCCGGCGCCACCCGCCAGTGCCTCCCTGGCCTCTTCTGCCGATCTGACACTCACCAGCAACCGGGGGAACGCGACTCGAGGTGAGCCGGGTTGCCCTGTTGAATCAACCTCCGATCGCATGGACAGGACTCCCCTATTCAAACACACAGGGAAGGTTGTCTTCGGTCGGATCCGTCCCGGGAAGCGGGAAGGGAGGCGGCAGCGCGGGGCCTCCGATGAAGAGATAGTTCAGGATGTAGGTGGCGTCTGTCAGGTTGACGTTTGAATCATCATCTGCATCGCCGGAATCAAGACAATCGGGCCCCTCCTCTCCGAGAAAGAGGTAGAGCAGGATGCCGACGGCATCGGAAAGGTTGAGACGGGCATCCGAGTTGAAATCGCCCCGGATGAACTGCCGGCCGTTGCTGCCGGGCGAGCCGTTACGCTGCGAGGAGGCTCTCCAGTGCTCACCACGATCATTGTCACTATTGGGCTCCACCTCTCTCAGCTCGATGGAATGCCCGGACCTGACCTCGGGCCAGGAGCCGCCATCTTTATACTCCAGGTAATCTATGGTCGCCGGATAGCCGGGGCCTGCGTCCATGAGGCGCAGCTCATCTCCTCCGTTGTTCAGCGAACCCTGGTAATCACCCAGCACCATTGCCAGCTGGGCAACCACGGGATACTGCTCAAGGAAAGCATCCCGGTCCCGTGTGACTACGACCATTCCATCTTCGGGAACAATGGTTCCACGAGGGAAGACAAAGCTGACGCCGCCGGAGAGTACCCATTCGGAGATGTCAATCTGCCGGCCACTGGTGTTCAGCAGCTCGATGTATTCCAGCTCCGACCCGGCGCTGTAGGGCCGGTACATGATCTCCGTTATCTTCATGCGGTCATGATCACGCACGCTTCCATGCCAGCGAGTGAGATACTGGGCCAGGTAGTTGCGGTGCAGGCGCAGCTGCTCCCTCACCTCGGCCGTATTGCCTGTCATGGTGAGCAGGTTTGCGCACCTTGTTCCGCAATCATCAGCGCAATTAACCGGCGAGCGCCCCCAGCGGCTGAAATCAAGACTCTGCTCCTCAGCCAGCATGGACTCAAGGTCAGAGAGGATCGACTCGTAAGCCCCGGTGGTGTATTTCTCCTGTAAAAGATCCCACAGCCTGACCAGGTAGGCACGCTGGTAATATCCATTCGAGGCATTGAAGAAGAAATCCATCATGTAGTGCAGGCGGAAGTTACCCCTGACCGTGGTTGAGAACCAGGGATTGAGGTCGCGCCCCGGGCTGAGCATGCAGTCGTTGATGGTTCCAACCGGTCGAATATCGGGATCAAAATTCTTACCGAAGATCAGGTCCATATCCCAGGTCAGCAGGCTCCACTTGTCAGCCTCCTTGTCCCAGGCCAGGAAGTGGTTCTTGGCGAAGCTGTCAATATTATCGAGCACCGTCTGGGCGAGCTGGTAGCCGATGAGCTGTTCAGGAAAGCTGCGCTGCTGGAAGAACTCCGCCGAAGAGCCTCCCGCCGCATCACTGTGCATGCCCCCGATGAAGTCGGCGATGGCGCTGAAGTCTTCGTCTTCGCAGGTTTCCTGCTCCCAGTAGGCCGCGTAATCGGCTACCCGGGCATGCGAAGAGACCCCGATCGGAGTACCACCATCACGTGGTGGCTGCTTGGCCTTGTAGAGGCAGTCGTCACCATCGAAACCGTTTCTCTCAAGGTAGCGGCTGTCGGGATGCTCCAGCGAGAGGAAGAGCCCATGGTAACGCCCATTGAGATGAAGCCTGACATATTCCGTTTCACAGTAGGGAATACCGAGCTGGCGGATAAACTCCCAGCCAAGGTGTTCGCGCACAAGCGACTTGTCGGTCCAGAGTCCCTGGAGATTGATCTTCCGGAGATTCTTGAAATAACGTCCGCGGTTGAAGCGGAACTTCAGGTTTCTCTTATCCAGGACACAGGCGGTATTGCCACGAAAGCGCATCCCCACCTCGGGATAGATATCGCCGCGGTATACAAACGACCCGGGACGAAGTGTGTCGCAGTTCAAGGCTGAGTTGATGGCCCTCGGGTTGACCGCATTGACCCCGGGTATCAGGATATTGTAGACAGGCAACACCGTGTCCGGCTGCTCGTCGTTAACGTAAAAGCCCCGGAGGTCGCGCTTGACCATGCGCAACCCGTTGTTGGAGCGCGGCCCCGCTCCGATGCTTCCATCCACCGCCCGGGCGAAGACCCGGTAATAGACCTCGGTGTTGTGATCAAAGAGGGTCGGGATCTGGATCCCGTAGACCCCATCGAGGGCAAAGGCATCTCCATGGAGGCCATCATCGAACATGGTGAGCGTGACAGGTTCTTCCTCGCCAACCACGTAGTTCAGCTCTACCGATTCAAGGGCCTGGTTGCCCGGCGTGCGCACCTTCGCGGAGATAAAAACACGATCCCCCGAGGTCGGCTCCTGGGGATACCGGCCGTAGCCAGAGATAAAAGGCGGCAGGCTGGTGACCCGTGAGGAATTAGACGCCCCGGGACTTACCAGCTGCTCGTTCAGGCAGAACTCCGCACCCCGCAAAAGCCTGACAGCCAGGTTGGGTTCGCCCTCAACATACTTGTAATCAAAAGTCAGGCGGTAATCGTCTTCCCAGTCAAACGCATCGGCCCTGAAAGACTGCAGGACGCTATCGCGCGAGGAGCAGGAGAAACATCCCTCCCCACAGGACCCCTCGGTCCTGAGGCGAAGTCCCCGGCTGCCCCCCACTCCAATCCCTGCCTCCAGGCTGGAGCCCGCGGCATTGCCCCTCAAATCCCAGGGCTCGTCCCCACCCTCGAAATCGCCGTTATCAATCATGTTGAAGGCGGGGTTGGCGACCGGGCCCAGGTGGATATTATCGATGATGAATTCGCCGGTGCCGTTCACCGTCAGCAGGAGCCGCTGGAGGACCAGCCTTCCCAGCTGGCCGACCACCGAGACCCTGGTGAAATCGCCGGGCCTGATCGCGCTACCTGCCCAGCTGGCAGGATCAGCCCCATCCGCCTCGGGCAGGATCTTCTCGAGACTGCGCCCTTCGCCATCGGCCTCAAAGGGCCACAGGCCCTGGTCGGAATACCGCACCACATCGATGACCTCCCCCGAACGGTCCAGCAGGGAGATGCGCTCGCCACTGTTAGACAGCTGGCCGGTGAAGTCACCAAGAGCATTCTCGATTCCATAGGCGTTGGTGACCTCATCTGCATTGCTGCAGACGACGACATAGGCCCCCGCACCCAGCACGGTTCCCTCGGGAATGACAAATTCAATTCCGGTGAAACTCCAGCCACTGATGTCTACCGATTGCTGGCTGTGGTTGTGCAGCTCGATGAACTCATCGAGTTCTTCGGTATTGCCGGCGGGGTGGTAGTGAAGCTCGTTGATGACGACCGCGGGAACTGACGGAGGGGAGGGCGGGCATTCAACCTTCGAATTTATTGCCAGCGGAGTTGGAGAATTTCCAGCCGCCGAGGTCCAGTTGCCAGCCAGGCGGGCGGGAGCAGACACACACAAACGCTCAAGCGAAGCTCCACCGCCATCGACCTCCTGCGATCCTTCAGGCCACGGAAACCTGTCATCAAATTTCACAGCATCGGCGACGGCGTTGAGTGCATCCAGGAGCAGGACCTCATCCCCATCATTGTCGAGGCTCCCATCAAAGTCTCCCAGCAGGTCAGCCTCACGCAGATTGAAGCGGCTCGCAAAAAGGTTGCTGTCCCTGCAGACAACAACATATTCCCCTGCCCCGATGATCAAGCCGGAGGGGAATTCAAAAGAGATGCCACCCTCAAGCTTCCACCCATCAAGGGAGACAGCAGTGGTGCCTGGATTGAACAGCTCGACAAACTCGAGATCCCGGCCCTCAGGCGCGGGCGGGTTGTAATGAATCTCGTTGATGACAACCGCGGAATACGCCGGGGCCATGCCTGCAAGCGCTAACAGTAAAGCTGCGGCTGCAACCAGGAACCGGTTCATGCGGCTGCCAATGAGCCTGAATACATTTTCTATACCAGTCAATTGATAATCCCCATTCGTCCGCCAATTGAATAATTACTTGCCCCAATACAATATTACGGCCCAGCAGTAATTTGGGCTACACTGAAAACCAACGAACAAATAACAAGAAAGACTGTATTTCTGCGGGTTTTCAGCCAGCTGAAGCTGAAGTTGCAAAATGCGGCCTTTCTCACTGGAAACCATCTTCTTCCATCAGGGCTTCCCTGCAAAAGCATGACACTTCGCTACCACTTGTTTTTAGCCGTCTGCTTTCTGCCGAAGATCTCCATCCTGGCTGTCGATGAAAGGCCGGCCGAGATCTCCACCGCCTCGATGGAGGGCGCCTTCAAGGTCCACACGGTACTGTCTGCCTACCAGGCAGGAACCACCAGGATCCGGGTGCTGCTCCCGGCCGAATTCGACAGAAAGCGAAGCTACAGGGTGCTCTATGTCCTCCCGGTTGAAGCTCTTGATGGAAAGCGCTGGGGTAACGGCCTGGAGACGGTCTACAAGGATGGCCTGCACGATCAGTATGACCTGGTCTGCGTGGCTCCATCCTTTTCACACCTTCCCTGGTATGCCGACCACCCGGACAACCCTCGCATCCGCCAGGAATCCTACCTGCTCAAGGTCATCCTCCCCTTTATCGAGAAGACCTACCCGGTGACACCGGGAAGAGCAGGCCGGCTGCTGGTGGGCTTCAGCAAATCCGGCTGGGGAGCCTTCACCCTGCTGCTGAGAAATCCCGGGGTTTTCGCTGCGGCTGCGGCCTTTGATGCGCCCATGGCGCTTGCCAGGCCCGGGCCGTATGGAACTAAACCTGTTTTTGGCGGCGACAAAAACTTTGAAAAATACCGGGTAGAGAGCCTGCTGAAAAAAAACAGCGGCCTCCTGGGAAAGGGAAAGCGCCTTGCGCTGCTTGGCTACCACGACAACTTCCGCAGCCATCACCTCAAGGCCCACGCCTGGATGGAAGACCTGAAGATTGAGCATCACTGGCACGACGGCCCGAAGCGCGAACACTCCTGGGGCAGCGGCTGGCTGCCCGAAGCAGTAGCCCTGCTGGCGGCACCTGCAGAAGAAAACCTGCAGCCCGGGAAACAGAAAGCTCCTGCGCCGGGCCCCGAAAAAACCAGTCGGGGGAAAACCGGCAACCCTGGAAGCCGCCGGTAGCCCATACCCCGGCTAGGGCATCAACAATTGCGCAGGTGGTAGAAGATCTCTTCGCGATCGGGGAAGCGCGAGCAGGCGCGCTTGGAGAACACCAGGCGGCCGTGGACCGAGACCTCGAAGACCCCGTCACGCGAGGGGAGCAGCTGCGCAGTCTCCCCGAGCTCGGCCTCGATGGCCTCAGCGAGAGAGGTGGCAACCCGCTGGTAATTTCCCGGCACGCAGTATTCGATCAATACCGGGGCCGGCTCTTCCTGGAGTGCGGACAGATCCGCACGCAAACGCGGGCTGCATTCCCGCT